>PALY01000057.1 GCA_002707085.1 Deltaproteobacteria bacterium | reverse complement strand
TCCGGCAGTGCTGATTCCTCTGAGATAATAGGAATATCGGCATCGGCGTCAGCATCTGCATCTGCATCGGCATCAGCATCAGCATCGCCTGTGTCATTGTTCGTTGGGTCCTGTGCTTGTCCAGAGTCACCCGAGTCTCCGGACGGACCGTCTGGAACCTTGTTCTCACAAGCGAATAGAGTGAGCAACAAAAAGGTCAGCATGGAACGCATAGGAACTCCTCAACCAGAAATCTAGTCACCAATCGGTGGCACGCCCATCATCCATTCAAATGAACTTCGCCAAGTGTGGGAAGGACCCCACCGGAGCCGGACTACACCCTCTATAGCTGAACTGTGGATAGAACCCCACCACCTAGAGTCCATTGCGCGGTCGCGATCATCAGCCAATAGAAACCAACTGTCTTCGCTGATTGGACCTGGGGATGCGGACCAATATACCGGTGGTTCTGCGATGGATCGTGTGAGCCACTGGTTACCTTTTAGTGGAGCTTTTGCCCATGCTGTTTCTTGTGTGATTTGGTGGGGTCCCATGTCCCCCATCGCCCGTTGCCGCAACGAACGTTTGTTCACTCTGATTTGGCCATCCTTGTACGAGAAGGTTTGCCCGCTGGTAGCAAGCGCGCGCCTCAGTATCGTTTTGCCCGGATCTAAAGGGTCGCGCAAAGCGACAACGTCACCCGTGCGAACTTCGAGTCCAGGAATGACCCATACCAGATCACCGGGCAGAATACTGGGCGCCATATCCTCTCCAATCACGCGATGAACCGGCAAAAGAGCGGCTGTGAGCATGATCGATAGCGTCGTGGCTACGGTGATGAGTGTTCTTCGCATGACCTCTTCTTTATAGACTCTTGTAGTAACCGTACACAAAAGGTGCTTCGCATTGGCTAAGATGCGTGTGGGATGGGTTTCATGCTCTTGCTTCTTGCATCATTGTCGTACGGGTGGGCAGCCGACGTATTTGTATTTGATGACACCGATGGCGATGTCTATTGGATGGTAGATGAGGTTTCATCGGCTGGCCATGACGTCACCGTATCCAGTGATCTGGGATTTTATGAGTGGGAGTTTGAGGGAACAGAAGTAGACCTCGATACCTTCGATGTAGTGATTTGGATGGATGGAAACGCCGCTTCCAGCCTCAGCATGACAGCAGGAGGCCAAGATGAACTCCTTGAGTTTGTCCAAAACGGTGGGGGTCTGCTGTTGTTTGGCCAGCAGGGATATAATTATTTGACCGGACGAAATGAGCGTTTGGGTTCCCTGATTCCATTGCGCTCTTGGTGGTTTTGGAACGATACGGACTATCGTTGTGTCGATACAGAACACGGAGTTTGTGATGGGTTCTCAGATGAAACCTGGTATTCCATCTTGGGTGCGTCATCGGTTGCAGGATCGATAGCGTTTGGTCGTTCTGTGGTAGAAATGGCACCTTGGTGGGACCATTCTTCGACTTACAACGGTGGTGTCGTCTTTGAAGAAGGCGAAGGTCGTGGCGTTCAGTGGTCATGGTGGGGGAACTCGGGTTCTTCAACCAATCAAACCAACTGGTGGCAGCCGGAAGTCTCCGACTTTTTACAAAGCTCCATTCAATGGCTGGCTCAAGGGCCGCCTCGTGTGGATGCGGGCGGTCCCTATGTCGTAGAGGCTGGAGAAGACGTTTTCTTGGATGCTGGTTTGTCGTCCGCTCGCGGTGATGCCACTTTGGAAATCTTCCGTTGGGTTGTTGGAGATGAAGATTGGGAGGTGGACGAGCCTACAACATTGTTTTCTACCGAACTGTTGGATGGACCCGTATCCGTTGATGTTTACCTTGAGATTGAAGATGACGCTGGGCGTACTGGCTGGGACATCACCACGCTGGATGTAAGAAACGCAGATCCTGTAATCGAGCGTGTCAACTGTCCCGATACCGTCGATGAAGGTGAAGCAGTCTCCTTTTCGGCTGTGGCTACGGATCCGGAGGAACGGGATCGATTGACTTACACCTGGTGGGTTGATGGTGTCCCATCATTTGCCGGAGAGTCGACTGAGTACACGTTTTCGGATCAGGGTGAATACCGTGTGGCTTTACAGGTAGAGGACGACGATGGTGGGACGGATGAAGCCGCTTGTCCTGACGTTGTGGTTCGAGTCCTGAACGTAGCTCCTGTGATTACCGGAGTGCCGCCTGTGAGCGTCGATGCTGGGAGCAGATACGGATTTGAACCAGACGTCACAGACCCTGGCTTGTTGGATACACATGCATGGACCTTGATTGATGCCCCCAGTACGATGAGCGTGAATCTGGTGACGGGACGCATCAGTTGGTTCCCAACACTTTCAGATATTGGCAGTCATACCGTCGCATTGTCCGTTTCTGATGGGACAGATGTGGACACCCTTGAATGGGTTGTGGACGTTCAGTGGCCCGATGCTGATGGTGATGGCGAGCGCGCAGATGTTGACTGTGATGATGACGACGCGCTTGTCTATCCAGGAGCTGTAGAAGCTTGTGATTTCATTGATTCCGATTGTGATGGATCCCTGGTGGATGAATTCGCTGACCTGGATGAAGATGGCGAACCCAACTGTATCGATGCCGATGCCGATGGGGATGGAGAGTCTGCGGATACAGACTGCGATGATCTAGATGCCACTGCGTATGCTGGTGCAGATGAAGAATGTGATTGGATTGATTCCGATTGCGATGGTTCATTGGTGGACGGATACGCGGATAGCGATGAAGATGGTGAACCCGATTGCATAGACCTTGATCTTGACGGCGACGGCATGTCAGACCTGTGGGAAGAAGAGTATGGACTCGACCCTGGTGATGCGGATGATGCCGGTAGTGATGCGGACGGCGATGGTCGGTCGGCTCTTGAAGAGTACGAGATGGGGACGGATCCGACGGTGTATGAAGGGCCTGGTATTCCATCGGTGCTGGCGCCTGAAGATGGTGGTGAAGTCAATGAATATCCAGCCACGTTGGCGGTGGTAGACGCCGAAGCTCCGCTCGGACAGCCACTTACACACAGCATGATCGTGTCCGCAGATGTGTCGATGTCTGAAGTGATTGATGAAATCGACGCACTTGTGGGAGATGGCTCTGGTAGCACTGCTTGGTCAGTGGAAGCAGAGTTAGAAGAAAACACTTGGTACTATTGGACTGCGCGAGCTTCGGATGAATGGACCAGTGGCTCCAGTATGGATGTGGCTTCGTTCTTCTTTAATGAGGTGAATGAAACCCCTGGCACTCCGGGCATTCACAGCCCTGTAGACGGCTCTTCTGTTGGAAGTGTGACCCTTTTGGTTGATGTGCCTTCAGACCCAGACAATGATGCTCTGTGGATAGAGTTTTCGATGGAGTTGGACTCGGGCGAAGGCATCACCAGCAGCTTGATCGAAGCTGAGGCCGATACTGTGTCTTGGACACCAAGCTTGGTCATCGAAGATGGGATGTCGATTTGTTGGTCAGCGCTTGCAGAAGATGAACATGGTTTGAGGGGGGCTGATTCGGACACGTCCTGCTTTACGGTTGATATGACCAACGAGCCGCCCACGGCACCTGTCATTGAACAGCCTGGTGTTGATTCGATGGTGGATACCCACACACCCACCATCGTTGTCACCAATGGAGAGGATCCGGAGCTTGTTCCCACTTTCCATATCTTTGAAGTCGATACGGTGGAGACGTTTGATTCTGACTCCCTGCAAGTTGCGGAAGTCGAATCTGGTGCGGACGGGACGACGCAATGGGATGTAGAGATTGCATTGCCTGAGGACAGTTGGGTGTTTGTTCGGGTCATGTGTTCCGATGGAGAAATGACTTCCGACTGGATTACCACGCAGTTCTTCATCAGTGAAGAAAACAATCCTCCATCGGTACCGGTTCTTCAGGACCCTGAAAGTGGAATGTCTTTGGGTGAAACAGATTCATTGGTTGTGATCAATAGCGTTGATCCCGAACAGGGGATCAATACCTATGATTTCCGAATCATGGATTTACGGGATGCAGATGCTGGCTCGATAGATGGTGTAAGCGAAGGCGATGAAACCACGTCATGGGCGCCAGGTGCCCTGCCTGAAGGCTATTACCAATGGATGGCTCGGGCCGTTGATGCAGAAGGCTTGGCCAGTGAATGGGCTTCCTCGAGTACATTCGTGGTTGGCACACCCGATGCAGTGTCGGAGCCAGAGGTTGGTGGCGAAGTCTCAACCAGCGCTGACAAAGGGTGCGGGTGCGCGTCAGCCCGTCCAACAACCATGTGGGTATGGATAATCCCAGCATTGTTTGGCTGGGTACGTCAGCGCCGAAATAGGCCTCTATTTCGAAGCTGTTGAAGCTCTTTCCTTAGTCCTTCAGTGTCGTTCTCAAGTCTTCGGACGAGATCATTTGCTGCGTTGATTTCCGCGCTTTTCTTTTCAAGATCCGCTTGGAGTCGAGCGATTTCCAAGTGTGCTTCGTCGAGTGCAAGCCTGTCGTTTGCGCTTCGGTTGCCGAGAATATTTATCGCTTCGCGTTTGAACCCTGCCACCTCGTCGACCGCCCGAGACAGGCGATCAATGGTCGTGGTTAGCGCCTGAGTCTGACTGACCATGCCTGCCACCTCAGCGCGTTTCCGAACCACTTCAGCATCAGACCTACGTTGGGTTTCTTCTGCTTGAAGTTGAGCCTGTTGCGCCTGGGCTGCTTGTGCAGCCAGTTGAGCATGGTCCAGTAGATCGGTTGGCAGTCTGCCATGCCTTTTTCCGGACTCAATCCATTGGAGAAGCGGGGCCACTGATGCGTCAATTGAAAACTGTTCTTTTGCCAGCATGCGTGCTGCTTTAGAACGTTTTCGAACTTGATCGGGTTCATCAATAACTTGGTCGAGGGTGTCTTCGATGTTGTCGGAGGCCCAACCTGCATCTCCAAGTAGGTCGGAGAGCGGAGAGTCTTGTTGGGTCAAGATGGGTAAGCCACACCCCAGATAATCGGCATGTCTAAATGAGAAAGCGAGACGGCGTTCTGGGTTTGGCGTCATCCAGTCGATGGCGGCCGTGGCTTTGCTGAATGCTTTAAGGAGGGTGGGATGATCGACCCATCCCGGTGTTTCAAGCCGAGGATGAGAGGGTAGGGTCCACGGTGCATTTTCTCCACTGGGTACACCGCCGTACCAAACCACCTTTCCAACTTGTCGGGTGTCCAAGTGGGCGAGGACGCGCTCAAGGGACGGTACAGGGTCCTGCCATGGCCACGCGGATCCGCCGGCCACGAAAACGGGACTCTTGGGGATTCTTCGTTGTGGACCCAGTGTCGATATCAGGGGTACAAGCAGTGTTGGATCTTCACGAAGGTCAATGCCTGCGACCGAGAGTAGACCCCACCATAGCCACCGCTGCCGTGGGTTTGAAACCAGAAAGACATCCCCAGCAGCAAGGGCGCGCAAGGTCTCAACACTCGTCCAGCGAAGCGTGCCCTGGAACGGAGCTTCTAGTACGCGCGGGGCATACAGGTCTACAGCCAACGGAACACCAATGGCCGCAAGGGCGGGTGCATCTTCAAGTTGGGTACACACGATTCGGTTGGGTCCCCAAGCCCGCGCCTTCATGTATAGGTCTTCTGGGGACGTGTAGCCGTTCTCTTCGTCTTGTTCTCGTGACAAGGTGTGGACGGTATGACCCGCGGCCAACAGTCCTTTCTCTATGCCAAATGCACGAAGCGCCCCACCTGTGACCGGCTGGCCAGAGGTGGGGCGCTTTCCGTGATGGACAATCAGAACTCTCACATTCACACCGTATCAGAGGTGCGAGGTAAGGTGAACTTAGAGTCCCGAGACTGAGGTAAGTTCCTTGCTCAGGATGATGGCGCCGGTCTCAATGTCCCGATGCTCTTCCAGTACAAGTCCAACCCCTTCGGCCCAGTAGTAGTGGGCTTCTGCAGGGTAGTCACGAGTGAAGGCTCCAGTGGATGTAAGAATCATCGTGTAGTCACTGGAAATGTGCCATGCCTCGTAGGTCTCACCACCGGCGGAGACCACTTGTGTGCCCTCGTCTGTGTAAGAACCGGAAACAGGGATGGTTACAGTCATACCTGAACCCGATGTGTCTACAGAGCTAAGGTTGTAGCTGAAACTCCATGTGTCTCCAGTACCCATCATGTCAGGGTGTGGGAGATAGAGTCGAGGCGTAGACAGTTGCATCAAAACGGTGCCAGGACTGAAGGGCGCGCCCTCAAGGTCCACCGAGTACGTGATGTTCATGTTCCACTCAGCGACGCTCAGTCCGTTGAGTCCTGAGAAATCACACAGGTGATAAACGGTACCTTCCCAAGCAGTAGAACCGCCAACTGTCATGGTTTCCCATGTCTTGTAGGAGTCATAGCCGCTTGTGGTGAACCCGGTTCCCATCGATTGCTCTGTGGCAGTCGCTGTTTCTTCACCATGAACATCGCTTACAAACGTGGCTGTGTAGGTTTTGTCCCAACCCGACACATTGAGTGGATTGTAGGTGAAGCATGCATCTGAGTCTGCATCGGCATCTGCGTCGGCATCCGCGTCTGCATCTGCATCTGCATCGGCATCGGCATCGGCATCCGCGTCTGCATCTGAATCTGCGTCTGCATCGGCATCTGCGTCGGCATCGGCATCGGCATCGGCATCGGCGTCGCTATTGGTAAACTCTGCAGAGTCGTCGTCGTAGTCGTACTTCGGGGTGCTACATGCAGCCGCAAAAGCGAGGGCTAAGAGAAACTTTTTGGTCATTGAAAGGGTACCTCGTAGAAATATTACGCCACTGAATAGCACTACTTTGGACTTTTCGCCTGTCCAACAATGTGACGACTGCGCTACAAACGAGATGTGCGTACTGGTAGACAACTTTCTCAAGACACGAAGATGTTCCTTTCTCGAAGGTTCAATCGCTCTCTTGCGCCTCCAGATCGGGTCAGCGTTAACGTTACTTTGCGTTGCAATTTGTCATGCTCGATGTGTACTACTTGCTACGACGCGCCTGAGTTGAGCCTCGAAGAAATCAAAGGCATCATTGATCAAACTGCTGCATGGGGTGTTGAAGTGTTCAATCCGTTGGGGGGAGAACCCTTCATGCGGGCTGATATTGAGGAAATTTTATCCTATGCCGTTCGCCGCGGTTTTTATGTGACGGTGACCACCAATGGAACCCTGATCACGGAGAAGCGGGCGCGNGCCATTGCTGCGATTCCATCNGATCGCCTTCACTTCAATATTTCTTTGGATGGAGATGAANAGGCAAACGATGAGATTCGTTCATCCGGCATGTGGAGCCGTGCGATTGAAGGGTTTTCACGAATACGGGCAGCNGACCAAGCCGCNGGAAATGCACGCAGAAAGATACTCGCGAATACAATTTTAAATGCTCGAAATGCTGAACGTTTTCATGCCATTCTCGATGAGCAAGCTGAACTTGGTTTTGATGGTGTTCAGATTTTGAATTTGTTTCGTCAAGGAAATGACGTTCCAAAGGAAGCTGCAGGATTATGGTTTCACCCGGAGAAACTTGAGGCATTNAGCGANTTGGCTGAATCGNTGGCTCAGCGTNCCGAGANACAGGGTGTTGTGGGCTATCGAATCCAGAATACGCCAGAGAATNTACGTCAGATTCCTCGTTACTANAGCGAGGATTTGAAGCCGCTGGAGGCACCCTGTTGGGCAGGGTGGAAGGAGTTGTACATCAACTCCGATGGGCAAGCCATCATGTGCGATGGGGAACTCGATTTCTTGAAGGGGGGNTTCGGAAATGTTCGTGAGAACACCCTNAAAGAGTTGTGGGCCTCTCCCNAACTAATGGNGCGACGATCGGTCGTTAAATCATGCACCACACCGTGTGTNCAAAATTGCTACCANCGAGAAACAAGTGACTCTGCGTCAGAGTTGATGTTGGATGCATCAAAGATGATCGGTAGANGGATNNCCGGTCGNCTGGCCAGTATGCGTNCGACTCGAACCCGGTACCCCGATGCAGTTTTGCGTCTGGANTTGTCCGATGTGTGTCCGTGTGATTCACCACTTTGCACCACTCCATCACATCGATGGGATGGCTTGATTCAATCGATTCCTCAACCGGTACAGCCCGCTGAATGGGCGCAGTACCGTGACCGGGGTTTGGTGGACTTTGGACGTGGGTTTATGGGCTTTGAGGTTGTACGGAGCGTTCTNGATGATCTCCGTTCTTCACGATTCGTTTTTGGTGAATTGGCCATTCGTTGGCGCGGTGAGCCGTTTCTTCACCCCGAGATTGAACCCATCGTGGAAAGCATGGCAGATGCCATCNCAGCTGGGCATGTTGCGGAGCGGTTGTTGATTGAGACGGATGGTCGGTTTTTATCTCCGCGTTCTGTTGNTTTGGCCCAGCACAAAGCCNCGCAAACTTGGGTTTTCGATGTGGATCGAGGCGGTTGGGATGCTGTGATGTCCGCTTATGCGGCGGTCATGTCCGTTCGGCAACAGCATGTGGTCATACAGATTGCTGTTTCTGCTACATCGGATGTGGATGTGGACAAGATTTCATCCTTTGGTTTGCCGATCTACGTGGGTCGTCGTCCCCCTGCATGCGATGCTGTTTGGGTTCGCAGAACGGATCACGACCATTTTATGGCCAACAATGAGGCCCGTTCAGATTTGGCTGCCGTCGCTACAGCACTGGGAGTGGATGCGGAGCTGGGCGCGGAGGATGAACCGAGATTTTGTACCGCCCCCGAACGGTCGCCAACAATCAGTTGGGATGGAAAAGTGACGTTGTGTCCATGGGACCCAGGGCTGGAGAATGTGGTTGGAGACGTGGTTGCGAGTACATTTTCATCTGCATGGGTATCGGCCAACATCGAATCAGATCGTCGTGCAGTCCGGGAACGTGGAGTTCCAGACCGCTGTAAATGTCGCGATTGCGCCATGCCGTGGAGTCCGAACCAAGACTAGGGTTGGATAAGCCCAGGTGGCTGTGTTTGAAGCCAGTTTGCCCACCGCAAAGCCCCGATGGCAAACACCTCTCTGCGCGTAGCCACGTGAGAGAGTTCAAGACGTTCGCCCGGCCCCGAAAGCCATATGGTGTGTTCACCAATGGTGTCACCAAGGCGGATTGCATGTGTGGGTGTACTCGCAGGTCCGCCCGCTTCCTCTACGGCACGAATCATTCGTTTGGCTGTGCCGCTTGGTGCATCCACTTTTTGGTCATGGTGGGCTTCAATGATCTCCACATTCCAGTCATCGGGCATTTGTTTGACCGCTTCCGAAATCAGATGAAGCAAGAGTGGAACCCCTGCAGAAAAGTTCGGGATGATCGCTACCGGTGCTGTTTGTGCGTAGGCCTTGAGTTCGGCCATCGGCAGATCACCGGTGGTGCCGATGAGCAGTGCTTGNCCANTCAATGATGCCAAAAGTTTGGTCAGCCCGGCCGGACTGCTAACATCCACGACCACATCGCATTCTGGAATGGGTTGGTCNGTAAGCACAGGNCCAACNTAGGCTTCNCCNGCCTCTGTGGCGATGAGTCGGCCCAGTCTCCCCCCGGCTCCATGGATGGCGACTCGGGCGCTCATATTCCTAGAATTCAACCGTACCGACGAGCCGGGAACCAACGGCAGTAGAGCTATAGCCTCCACCAAATTCTTCATGCTCGAAGGTTGAAAAGCGTTTTCCTGGGAAGAACACACCCGTGGTTGAAGTGAAATTGACGTTCTCAAAGGGCGTGTAGCTGAAGGTCAGGTCAACTTCTGATCCGTACCCACGGTTTTCACTGTCAGCGACNGGGAGCTTGGCAGCTTTTGCTGCAATGTAGGCCAANTCTACATNCAACTCTTCAAGAAGCGAGTAGTGAATNCTGGGCTTGATGTACAACGCGTTGGAAACACCATCACCCAAGCGGACTGCACCGTACTCACGACCACCATTGCTGGCGAGATTGGAGTTTTCGTGNGCGAGNACNGGCATGGGTTCTTCGAACATCATGAGNGCGACGTTGAAGTCNGGGTCNAANGANAANGTGTGGTACTCGGTGTCATAGATGTCTTCATCGCCTGTGGCGACACCACCTGTGAGTCCGGCTTTTAGTTTCTCTTTGCCCATGATTGCGTTTAGTTGCGCCCCGAATCCGGTGACACGCACATCGTTTACGCTTTCTGAAAGGTCACCACCACCCAAAGCAAATGCGGTTTCAAACTCGAATTTTGCGGTGCCCAGATCGGCTTTGGCCCAGATGTCGCCAACAAAGAGCCGAAACTGGCTGTCGTCNCCAAATTTTTGCCAGCGGTATGTGTTGTATGTACCCACNCCGTATTGTTCGCCCAAGTAGGCGACACTGGCGGTCAGNGTCTTGAGGTCATCGTCTACNTTCGGCAGGTTTTCNGCNGAAGTTTCAATGGCTCCAAGCAAATAGACAGGCCCGACGGGTGCAGAGATCTGGAGGCGGTCTGCNGTGTCTCCATACTCGGAGAGGGGGCCGTTACCCGCGTTGTACACCATGCCTGAACCCCAATGGATGGGCATGCGACCAAATCGGATTTTACCCCAANCTGTGTCAATCTGAGCCCATGCTCGGCGGAACTGGATGTTCTGGGTACCACCTGAACCNTCTTCTGCTGTCGGAGGCTCTACGGANTGTGCAAACACACTTTCCAGCGATTCTCCTGTGGCAGGATCTGTCATTGTGACCGGGTTTCCTCCCCAAGTCACAAAGGGCAAGATGTCCATGTCCATGAACACGCTGGCATGATCGGAGATCTTGAAACCCGGTTGAAGACGCAGACGGTGGTCNGTCCAAAAAGAGTCTTCCTCTGAGTTTGCATTGTCATCGACGGATGCAAGCGACAGTGAATTAAAATACCGAACACGGCTGCGGTAGTGACCTTCCCAGGCCACCTCTACAGCTTGCGCCGGATTCGAAAAAGTTAAAGCCAGGGCGGCGAGAGATGCGTACACGTGGCTGCAATCCTCCGCAGAGCGTGAAACAGGNNGGTATCGCGCGCGTCGCAGGTGCGCCATGGCATGATGCAGTTGACGAACAGGCTTTTCCGGGACACGGTGAAATAAGCGAGGCTGACATTGCTTGAATTTATGAAGATTTTGTGGCTCCGATGGAAGTCATTTGCGCACGGAATAATNCGNTTTCAAAACTGGTTTTTGATGGCGATTGCCTACCTTGTGGCCATGACGCCGGTGTCTTTGGCCTTCCGCGTNGTGAGCCCTGATCCCACCGATCGAGGTTTGGGTGACNCAGAGGGTGTCAGCTANTGGCTNGACCCTACAATGGGGCGAGAAGANATCCGACGAGCCCAACGCCCCTGGTAGAACGACCTANNNGAAAGCGGAAAGAATCAAATCACCGTGTATATGAACGGTAGGACNGGGCTGCTTTCGGCAAAAAGGATGAACCCAACCATCAATGCAAGCACCAGCAAAATGGGCGTCATCCACCACAGTTTGTTGTGGATGATGAAGTCGGCAAACTCACGAGCTATGCCGCGGCGTTCGACGGGAATTTCATTTTGTTCATCGCTCATGGGGTCAACTTAGCACGGATAGACAGACTTGTGCTGAGCGCAGGTATCTCGACTTGTTCGCCTGGTCCGCCACTCCAGTCGATGATGGACGAGTGTGCGAGTGTGGGGTCTTGGTGTACCGTTCGTTCATCGCCGTTGCGTCGAAGGTATGGGCGAAGGTGTTCGATCCAATCGTGTGTAGTTTGGACGGTACAGGGGATGGCAGGTGCGCCAATGAGAAGAATGGGTCCGTCGGGCATATCCTTTAATAAATTTGCTGTGCGCTCAAGGCCAAGGTCGCGGCCGTCGGGCGGCCTTAGCCACGATTGTGGGCATCCAGGGTCGATGGCTTTGGATGTGAACGAGAGTGGGATTGTTTGGGTCGATGTGATGACCAACCAAGTCACGGCCAGTGTGACTGTAGAAAGCAGCCATCGACGGGGACTTCGGCTTTTGGCGATGGCCACTGAAATCCAGATGATTGCGGCAGGCAGAAGGGGCGTCATCAGGCGTGGATATTTTTTGGGTACCAGTGTGAGCAGGATGATGCCACCGAGTAACCACGTTGCCCCAAGAATTAGAACGCGTTTGTCGTGTGCCCGGAGAAGCTGAACCAGCGCCACAATGCCCGCAATGGCCAGAAATGGGCCGAGTCCAAGCGAGAGTGTGGTGATTGGGTAGTAGGCCAAATGTTCGAATAAATTGGCGTCACCGTGACCGCTCCAAGAGGACAAACCGTAGGTCAGTTGGTCTGTAGAATTGTGTGCCAACCATGGGCCAGCAACCAGGGCTGCGGCCAAGAAAACAGTACCAAGTGAAAGAAGGTGCTGGGTTCTAAGTCGAGTGAGAAGCCAACCCAAAGGTAGGGCCACCATCAAGATGAAGGTTTGTTTGGTCAACAGCCCGAGTCCAATGAAAACACCCAGGTGAATGCCCCTCCAAAGGGTCGGGTGTTCGACAAAACGATGTGCCATCAACAGGGTCACGGCCACTGCGGCAAGCAATGCGCCTTCGGGCATAAAGTGTCGGGTTACACCATTTGCCAAAGGGATGCACAGAACCAGAACTGTGGAAGTGGCTTGTGCAAAGTCACGTGTGTCATTGGTTGTGTAGCGACGGGTAATTCTACCGACTGCGATCGCTGCAATCACCAACGAGAGTAGACAGATTCCACGGACGGATGCGCGTCCAGGTTGCCCACCATCCATGAGCCACCACCACAAGCCCACGCCAGCTGTGAATGCTTGAGGGTATTCACCCATCTGCTCCCACCATAAGCGGTGCATAAATCCCAGAGGGTTGCTCGACCCAAGATCGGAAAGAAATAGCTCTGCTGCGCCAATGTGTCCTTGTTCATCACCATCCGGAACCATTTTGTCGCTGGCTATCCATCCGAGGGAAAGAACGGCCCAAATACCGATGGCGAACCAAGCTGCGGGTGTGGAGGCGTTTTGGTTTGGGTTCATGATGGGTTCTCACTCATGACCAGTCATTCGTTCGGACAAAAACTCAACCATGTTTTCGATGGGCTGCAGACCGACATCCGCATTCCACAGGAATACGAACAGCAGAAAGAGGCACGTAGAAATCAAGGTGTTTTGTAACCATCGTTTTTCGATGCTTGCGCTCGCACAGACCACTGCAACTCCGGTGATGCCCACCAAGGGAAGGAAATAGTGGGTTGGATGGTGATCGATGGTGCATAGAAGGAGGCTGTAGGTCGCAATCGATCCGAGTACCCACCGCAGTCCGGTCCGGGCCTCGGAAGGTGTCGTCCCCCATGCCAGTGCCGCAAGAAGGAGGCCACCTCCTGTATAGGCGGTCCAGAGCGCATAGAAGCCAGGTATCCTTGGAAGGAGCGACGTTATTGCGTAATCGTCGTGCCAGTGTTCTGGAAAAGTCTCAAAGTACAAGATGAACAATAGGTCTACGAGTTCTCCAGTATAGACACCGATGGCCGCCAGGATGGCACCGAGGCATACCAGGCCCCACAAACGTTTGAGCGCCAAGACATGCAGCGTACCCTTTGTGCGCCACCAAGCGAGAATGAAGATGGTGGAAACGATGACACCAGGCCACCGCAGTAGACCCGCGGCGATTCCGAGAGCGGCAATCCACCCGTGTCTTCCCGAAGCGATGGCGGCAGCAACCGCGAGTATGCTTGCTGCATAGAGACTGTCTGGAAAGTTCTGAGATGCGGGCTCAAACATCAGTAGGCCGTGGCTCAACAGCATCCCACCCGGGATGGCATAGGCGAACAATGGGGCGGAGGGTGCCAACAGTTTGCACAGCCGGACTGCACTTAGGCCGACCATGACCAGCACCCACAAGAATAAGATGCTTCCGGCTTGCATATCGTCGGTCAGCAGTACGGTTGCCGTACTCAATAGCGGACTCCAGCCTGGTGGTTGATGGAGTGTGACGCGACGATTGGACAGCATTTCTTGCGCCCAGACTTGGTTTTCGACCTGGTTGAGGATTTGGTAGTAGTGGGTGTAGCGAAGCGTTCCTTCTGCATGCAAAGACCACAATGCATCGGCTCCTGGCATGACGAATACACGTTCGCCACGGGCATGCACCGTTACGGATTCACCTTTAGCGAGCGATACGGGAACAAGCAGACCAGCAACGCCTTTTTTGAGGTAGCGTCGCACAGGGCCTTCTTCTTCCTTCTCTTCCATGGATTGTTGGACGACGGCCACTTGTTCGTCCACTCGAAGCGTGCTTCCAATCGGGCCTTGTACGGCGATGATCAATGTACCGGCTGCATCACCGTTGGCCTGAAGTCGTATGGGACCCTCTATGGGGTGCAAAGAGTATGCGGGGGCATCGGGGTTGCCATGGGTGTAAACGGGGGCAGACGCCTCGTCTGGGGCAATGGGGAGTACTTCGTGTCTCCACTCGTCTGCCCCTTCCAGGTGCCAGTAGCCGTGCAGGGGACGGGCGATGTCGCTGGCACGCCACATGCTTAGAATCGCGACCGCCAGCAGGATACCCGTGCTGCCTACGCGTTCAGGTAGGCTCATTAAGGGGCTTGGACCTTGTCCTCTGGAGACAAAGAGTCCGATACTTAGCCATGCAGTGGCCATGAGCAGCAGGGTTGCTGCATGATGTTCTGAAGCAATGTGAAGTTCACGGACTATGGCGACATCCATCCAGGTAAGCGCCATACCGATCCAAGCGGAGTCGAGGAGAAGTTGGAGTTGGTTTACGTTTTGATTCCGGTTCAGCCATCGAGCAAAGCCATACCCGGGGCCTGCGATGATGAGCGGAAGTAGTACTGCAAACACGACCAAGGTCATACTGCTCCCCCAGATGGTTTGCGCAACCATTGCAAACAGGATGCGAGTGTATCGTGTAGGTCGGGTTGTGTGATGGGACCCCACAGAGATTCACTCAGGCTGTGATCGCCCCAAAAGTGGTCCACTTCATGGGTTCGTCTTTGTAGATCGCCTGTCAGGATGTGGTCGGGGTCTGTTCCAGCGAGTTGATAGATGGCTTGAACTACATCTTTGACGCTCTTTCTTTCTCCTCCCCCGATGTTGATGGTTTGTCCGATGGCATCAGGGTGCGCTCCTGCGCATATGATCCCTGTGCTGATCGACTCCACATGATTCCACTCCCGGATTTGTCTACCGTCCGTCATGGGAAAAGGCTGTTTACTTAGGGCAGCACGACAGGCGGCGGCCACCACGCCACGGCTTTCTCCTGGACCAATGGTTCGGAATGGGCGGACGACAGTGATGGGTTGTTTGGACGACCGTTCTAGCACTGCCTGAGACGCCTCAAGCTTCAATATGGCGTATGGGTCTTGAGGCTTGCAGATGTCCTGTTCTTTGTAGGGTGCTTCGCATTCTCCATACTCTGCACAGGTGCCCACATGCACCAGTCGGGCGCCATATTCTGCACAGGCTGAGGCGACTTCAGTAGATGCGTCGACGATTCCAGAACGCATGGTTTCAAGAAGAGTGGGGTCTTCGCCGAGCATGATGGGGGATGCCAAGTGAAAGACAACTTCAGGTTGTGCTGCTTCGAACAGTCGTTGTGTGTCTGGAGGGAGTTGCGCCCGATGTCCATGGAGGGATTGGGGCGGGTATCTGGTATGTCCAGATCCGTGAACAGTGGCTTCAGCAGACAACAGTAATCGTGCGACCACAGCCCCGATAAAGCCGGTAGCTCCGGTGACGAGTACGCGACGACCGCGCCATTGGTCTGCAGAAACCCATTGCACGAGTGTACGATACACCTGAAACAGGGGTTGTTTTGTGCGGTGTCTACTTCTAGCGTGCTTGGTCGGCTGTGATTTTGGTGCTTCAACAAAGGTTGAAAGTGCGGATACTGGCGCATTTATCGGATCTGGGCTTGATTCAGGAACGGGTGCTGGGGCGCCGGTTGACACTGGGGATGACGTAGACGACCCCGATGAATGGGACAATGACGGCGATGGTTACACCGAAGATGAGGGCGACTGTGATGACGACAATGATTCCATTCACCCGGGGCAGACCGATGTTTGCGACGGTGCAGATAATGATTGTGATGGAGATGTAGACGAGGATTCCGTCGAAGAGGATGAATATGAGCCCAACGACACCTTGGATTACCCGCTGGGTTCTATCGATGATGTGGGTGAGGTCCGACTCGAGGGGTTTCTTCACAATGAGGATGACATCGACAGATTCCGATTCTCCCTGACCGATGGATGGTTCGACTTTTTTACGTTGCGGGTGAAGTTGGTCAATCTATCTGGAGGAATCACCTATAAGTTGGTGGTTCGTAGTGTTGAAGATGACGAAATTTTGTTCGAAGACTTCAACTCTTCGGGCGATGATTCGATTGTGTTTGAAACAGGCGAAGGTTTTGCGACGAGTGACTCTGGGGAGTACCGCATTACGGTCACATCCTTGGGTGGATCAGGGTGTACTGACCCCTATGTGCTGTCCATAGAGAAGGACGAGTTTCTCTAGCTTGCCCGTTGCCCGGCTTCTAAAAGCATTCGGGCGGCTCTTAAACGCGCCATTGCTGACATCCAGCGAACAAGGTGTTCGGCAGAAGCGTCGTTGGCTTCGAGTGTGGCTTGGGTCGATGCCCGGCCCTGCTCATCACCCTGTGACCGCAGCGCCCAAGAGCGGAGCAAGAAGCGCGCTGATT
>PALY01000056.1 GCA_002707085.1 Deltaproteobacteria bacterium | reverse complement strand
TCCGCGTCGGCATCCGCGTCGGCATCCGCGTCGGCATCCGCGTCGGCATCCGCGTCGGCATCCGCGTCGGCGTCACCGCTGCCGGTGTCATCCGCATCCGCATCCGCATCCGCATCCGCATCCGCGTCCGCGTCCGCTTCTGGCAAGCAGATTCCGTCCACCGCGTCGGTGCCTTCACCACATTTCTCCTTGTCGGCTCCACACCCAACAAGACCGAACAACAACGTGATCATTGTAAAAGTTCGCATTGCATCTCCTCTAACGCCGCGCCCAGCTTTATCATCGACTCTATGAATGTAGCAGACACTGGACAGGTGTCGCTGACAATGACATGGTGTTTTTCCGGAGGCAGCATGTCAAACGACGACGCAAACCAAGATCCCACTCAAAATAATGACCCAGATGGGGTTCAACCCATCGTGACAGAAGTACTGCCCATCACCGATCAGATCGGACGTCATGTCATGAGCGCACTGCACTCACCCGGCTCTGTGGCCGTACTCACCACCATCGTCACAGGCATCAACAGCGACCGGATCGTCTCCGTCGGACTCACGCCAGAACAAATGGCGGGTGTACAAGCTGTGATCGAATCCATCGCCGCAGAAGACGAAGAAGCCGCTGCAGACGAAGAACGCTGCATCGGCTTCCAGTGTCGAGTCCCAGGAACAAAGGACGCCTAAGCGTCCCCGCCTGAATCCAAGTCGATATCGTCACCTGCATCCGCTACAGCAGGCTCCTCTGCCCCTGCGTCGGCATCATCACCATCCGAATCGCCACCCGCATTGCCAGCAGCACCCCGCAGCATCTCTGCCACCAAAATCATCTGGCGGGTGTTCCGCTCAATCGCAAGCAAGCCCAGCAACAAGCCAACAAACGCAATCGCGCCCACAGCCCACGCCGATGCCATGGCACTAAATCCACCCACAGTGGTCTTGCGCAACTTCGTGGCCTCATGCTCCAGCTCCAGCTCGGCTACCTTCTCGCGGTACTCCGCCTGCTTCTTCAAATACTCACGCTGGTTGTCATACAGTTTTCCACCATAAATCGAACCGTAAATCACACACGCCTGACTTCGCTGCGCTGCAGCAACATCCTCGTCCAAAATCTTGAACAAATCCGTCATGTGTTGATCACGTCGTTTCTCCGGTGCATTCACATAGACATCCCACACCGCAATCGCCGCAGGCTTGGTGCCCTCGGAAATCCGCAAAGCCAAACTGCCCGCACGAGGAATAAAGCCCGCCAATACGTTCTGAGGATGCCCAGACTTGGAAATCGCCAACAACGAATACAACAGGTTCAGCTGCTGATCCGCACTCAAATCCGGCGACTCGTTTCCTTCACCTGCACCCAAAACCACATTCAAAGAATCAATCGCAGCTGATGGGTATGAATCCATCGCCGCACGAAAATCAGACGCCGTACCGACATACACAAAGCGCAGGTCCTCGGAATCCAAATACGGCATCGCAGCCAAATGTTGCTTCAAATACGAAATCTGATCGGAGTTGGGCATCGTATCCAACGCACTGGTCAACACACTCAGCGCACCCTTGTTGGCCACCACTCGGCTCCAACGAACACACTCATTGTAGTAGTTCCTGTACGCACAACGACTCTGAACATCGTCCTCCCACGGATAGCCCTCTGTCGGGAAATACGCGCGAATCTCCTCCAACAACAAATCAATTTCCGAAGGCCCCACCGGCGGTGCAGCCACCCGGTCCGAGTTGTATGTCCGCGGTACCTTCGAAGCCTTCGCCGCCTTCGCCACCTTTACCGGCTGCGACAAACGAGCCATGACTTCGCTCGACTCTACAGATGGATCCTTGCCCTTATCGGGCTCTGACGGACCAAAACCCTTCAAGGTTGGGGTCAACGAGTACATCAAACCGACCACACCCAACACCAAAACCAACACCGCAACCGCAGCACTCGCCAAGTACAAAGAACGTGAGATCTTGAATACAACCTTCTTCTCGAACTTCTCGACATTCTCTGCCGTCTCATCCGACTGAAATTTATCCATCCACTGTTTCATCATTGAACTGTCCTCGTTTTCCGCAACCGCGGCATAAAAGCTGGCCGACTCTACTCCACATCAAAGACAGAATTCAATCGTAAATAGCCACCGTTCAACCTCGACCGTGGGACACAAGCCCACAAAAAACATCACTTTCCTACAAAAAGCGTTTGGCTCACCCCAGAGGGCTTTGACCTGACGTGCTACAGCACTTTTTATGGAACTGTTCGCAACATACTGCTCTGCTGAAAAACAAATCACAGCAGCTGACCTATCCGCCCTTCAACGCTACGACTCGGACCGCATCCGAGGCGTCCACGCCCAAGCAAAGGCCACAGGCGCTCGCTTCGGGATCTTGTCGGGTCAATTCGGATTGATCGCCGGCACACAATCCTTGCCCTGGTACGATCACCTGCTCCAAGAAGACCAAGTCATCTCTATGGTCCTCACAGTCACAGCCACCCTAGAGGAATGGGGCATCACCAGCATCCGATGGTTTTCCGTGGCCTTTGAAATGGACCCAAACGTGGGTCGGTACCGAGATGTCATGGCACAAGCCGCCGCCGCTTCCAACATTCCGTTTGAAATCGAGTTGTGGCAACCCGCTGGCACCACACACCTGATCTAAAACATCAGCCGCCAAACAAACCCAACTGATTCCCGTTTCCTTCAAATGGATCGGCCGGCGGCACAACCGGCTGACTGGGTGCATGCACACGAATGGGCGTCTGCGGCCAACCCAGCCCACGAAGCGTGTCTCCAATGGTTTTCGCCATCAACGCATGACCCGGCTGACTCGGATGCATCTCGTCCAAAAACAAAAAAGTCTGTCCCTGTTGAGAAAATGCAGCTGGCAAATCCACCAACGGCGCTCCACACGCCTTGGCTGTGTCTCGCATCACCTGCCGGTACGGCACCCACGGAGGGTTCTTCTCCTGACGAGTAAGGTCATCACGATTGGGCAAAATCACAAACACCACACCACCATTGCGGTCCGCCATCGTGCGACAAAAGTTCGCCAAGTTGCGCGCATAATCAGCAATCGGAACGCGCCGGTTCCCACTCGGTGACTGACGCTTCAACTCCATCCAACTCACACGGCCCGGCTCCTGCACACGCATGCGGTACTCCAAAGACCGATAAATCGCGCTGTGTTCCAACACCGCCTGAACCGAAGCCGCGCCCGTCCGCCGCCACGCAGCATAGGTCGCAATCTGGTTCGCATCGACAAAGGTGTCAAAGTTGTTGTCCGACCACAACGTCGACACCAACAACACATCCGGATCTAAAGCAAGCCCCCGACCCCACAACAGATTGGCCGCCTGTGTCGATGAATAGCCAGGCACACCACCATTGATAAACTCTGCATCAAATTCCGACTCCAGACGCGCCGTAAACACGTCTGAATCACCCACTCCAAATCCGTACACACTGGAATCACCCAACGCCAACACACGCGGCACACCCTTTCGACCACGCTCTTTGTCTCGGAATCCATCACTGTTGATCGACACCACACCGCCAGGCCCCTGACGCTCTCCTGGCGCCAATTCCCACAACAAGAATGGAGAACCACGCATCATGATGGCCTGAGAATCACCCTCTGTTGGCTCCGGCGTTCCCTGAATCAACCCCCCAGACGGGGCCGCCAACCTCAGCACAAATTCCACCAGCAACAGCACACCCACGGTGGTCGCAACAGCAAATCCAATCTTGCGGGTACGGTTCATGATTCGATTGTAAGACACACACCGAGATTCCACAGCTTCCCAGTGTCGGATTCTCTGTAAGAAATCAAAAGCAAGCGATCAGTTCACGTCCCGAAGCGCGAATCGAACCCCAACACGCGGCAAACGCTCCATAAGCTGTTCACCCACCACCGAACCCGGTGTCAGGACCCCATACACTTCCGGCAACGCATCACAAGCCAATGCAACCGCCGTCTGGGCAAGCATTCGAGAAGTCGACAAATATCCTGGGTCACCCTCGCCGATCACATCCAAACGAATGGTTTCACCCGAACGTTCGCCCACCACATGCGCCTTATACATCCCCGCATGCCGCTCCGCTTCACTCGGCCCCTCACCAGGATTCGGGAGAATCGTACCCACCGCCATCCGGCGCAAAAAAGGTATCGCCATGATGGAAATCAACGCACCCAATCCCAACCGGATCGACTGCGCCTTCATCCAACCACCCAAACCACGTCCCGTACCCATCGCTTCAGCGTAGCTAAAATCTTCTCCCCACGGATACCCCAACAACGCATGCGTACGACGAACAACCCGCGTATTACACCCCGCCATAATGAAAGGAGCCGTCCACACATCGTGCGTAGACCAATGAGAAACCGCACGGCTATCGTTCCGGTCAGGACCCGAACCACCCGGCACCAACGCGTATGGGTTCGCCATCAAACGCAAGACCGAACGATCCGAACGAATGGCATCGAACATCAAACCCATCGACGCCACTGTGCCACCCGAAAATCCCCCCTTCATCTTGCCCGTGGCTGTACGAACCGATGTGGCCGGAGCCCCCCACCGTTCCACAGCCGCCTTCTGCAACGCGATCACGCCAATATCGAATGGAATCGAATCAAAGCCCGCTGCATGAACAATGCGACTCTGACCCGCCTTCGCGGCCTCATGGTGGGCATCAATGTTCTTTCGCATCCACGACACTTCGCCCGTAAGATCACAGTAGTCCGTGCCATGCTCTACACATGCGGCCACCAATGCATCTCCGTACTTGGTATACGGACCCACCGTCGTACACACCACACGCGTACGCTGCACCAAATCGCCCATCTCTTGGGCATTCAGACTGTCCGCCACCACAATGGCTAAACCCTCAGCTTCCGGAAAACGGGCCGATAAAGCCGACCGCACCTGCCCAAGCTTTTCCTCGTTCCGGCCAGCAATCGCCCACCGTAAACCAGGCTCCGGATACTCCAGCAACGCTTCCGCCACCAAGCGACCCGTGTAGCCGGTCACACCAAACAAAATCAGATCAAAATCACGCATGTCGCAAGGGCTAACCCGCAACCCACACAAGAACTGTCCGAAACCATCCTATTCGTAGGACAACTCGCCCGAAGCGTTCAGATGCTCGATGTACTCCAAAGACTCGTAGCGATCGATGTCATCTTCAATAAGAGCGCCTCGAATGCGCGAAGAACTGTTCAACAAAAGCTCGTATGAACCCGCTTCAATGTCATCCGCACAACTCTTGGGAAATGCCGAAACAACCGCATTCCACGTACCCGGAGTCAACTCCGCTTCAATCGCTGGACACTGAAAACGCGGGGGTGGGTAGCTGCAATCAAAGTCATCATCGGTCAAATACTCCACACACTCGCTTGGACCCACCAAGTACAGGCGAGGGTCAAAGGCTGTATCCAGCGCAAGTGTGTCTACCGTCACCGAAACCGTCTGCGTCTCGTCCACATCAAAAGACCACACATCCAACTTGTTGCCGCCACAATCCATTTCTGAAGTACCCACACGTGGGCCTCCCAAACTGGATTCAGCACTCGAGAATCCATAGGAATAATCACACCAGTCCAAAACAATCTCTTCGCCATTGTTTGAACTCTCGCGCTCAATTCCCCACTCGACTTCCACGCCCTCTTGGGTGAACACACCCACAGTGTCTTCCCCATCGGCATGAGCAAGAACGCGCTGAGTCAACTCTCCTTCTCCGTACGAACCGTAGTACCCGTACCCGTAGTACCCGCCCACAGCCTCACTCATGTACTGAATGAAGAGCGCATCGGTGTAGGTGTTGACTTCGCCATATGCATCCACAACTTCCAATACGTCAGCGTGAGCAAGCACCATGTCGGAAAGGCCCCCATCCGTGCGCATCAACAATGCATCAGAAACGTAGCAACTATACGGCGCGCTATTGTCTTCAACCAACGTACCTTCCACAGAAAAGGCGAAATCACAGCCTTCGCAATCGCCTGTATACGGCGTACCGACGACCTCTACCGCCTTGGCACACTCAAGCTCACCCTCTTCCCATGTCTCATAGGTCAATCGAAGCTCGATTCCGATGGGATTTCCAAGCTCTTCTTCCGGTTCAATGTTGTCGTCTGCATCCGCATTCGCATCCGCATCCGCATCCGCTTCCGCTTCCGCTTCCGTGACTTCGTCATCCGACGGGTCGGAAAATTCGGCACCAATATCGCCTTCACAGGCAAAACAAAACATCGATAGGAATAGAGTCGTCAATCGCATAAAACAGGCTCCAAAGCATGAGAATCACTTCAAAGCAAGCGTCTATCGGCTTTATGCAGTCTTCCGGTGACAACCCGGTGACATGTGGACAATTTGTGAGCCCAGAACTGGGCAAACCATCAAATTAGAGCTCTCTCGGGTCCGTCAGATGACCCGTAATCGCACTGGCTGCTGCTACCGCTGGACTCACCAAAAAGACAGGACCCGGGGCGCCCATTCGTCGATCGAAGTTTCGGTTGGTCGTACTCGCCGTCGTCTCGCCCTCGTAGGGAACACCAGGACCATTGCCGATACAACTTCCACAACCTGGCGGCGACACCACAGCACCCATGCTTCGAAACAGAGCCAAAATGCCCTCTTCTTCTGCCTCTCGAGCCACATTGTCGCTCGAAGGCGTCACCGTCAGACGAACGCCTTCACGAATCTCTCGACCCCGAAGCACATCGGCCGCAGCACGTAAATCAGACAAAGAACCACCGGTACAAGACGCAATCACCACATTGTGGATTTCAACATCCGTGGTGTCTTCCAAACTCAGACGGTTTCGTGAATCACCTGGGGTTGCCACAGTAAGCGGCACCTCATCTAAGTTGATCTCAATCACTCGCTCATAATGAGCATCTTCGTCCGGCTCGACCATCCAATCTGCATAGTCGTTGCCTCGTCGTTCTTTCAAAAACTCCCGAAGCGGTTCACAGGGTTCAACAACCCCCGTCATCAATCCGCCTTCCACAGTCATGTTGGTGATGACACTCAGTTCATCCACATTCCACTGATCAAGACCTGGACCGCCCAACTGAATGACACATGTGTCCGTGGGACCCGTTCGCCAATGTTCCTCGCGGAAGTAAGGGTCACCAATCAGGTGCAACACCAAGTCTTTTGGTGAAAGAACGCCCTTGGCATCTCCTGAAACCACGACCCGCACAACCTTGGGGACCGTCACAGGAATCAAACCGGTGCGAAGCGCAAAAGCCATCGCCGTTGAACCCACACCAAAAGCAAATGCGTTCAACACACCCGCCGTCGGTGTGTGTGAATCCGTCAGCACAACCACATCGCCCGGTCGAGCATACTCTTCGACCACAATGCGATGACAAACACCCGCTTGATGCTCACGGCCTGGACCGTGCAAACGAATGTTGTGACGCGTACACGCTTCCACCATCTCGGCTGCAAGCTGCCGGGCAGGACCCAATCGCGCATCCTGAACCGCACTGGGTACAGAAGGCTGATCAATCAACACAAAGTGATCTTCAAAAGAAGCACATTGGTCCGGGTCTTGAACCGGAACGGTTCCAAATGCATCCTCGTACAAGGACATCACCATGCCTGCGGTGTACTCGTGCATCCCACGAAAACCAGCCCGACACAACACTTGGTCCCCAGGCTTCACGGTGTTGATCCCATAACGAGGACCACCATCATGCCCAGGACGACCACCCGCCCACGCACGTGCAGCAACAATCTTCTCTACAACATTCATCGGTGTAGACGCCGTTTCGGTTTCGTACCATGGGTCTACACCCCCATCGAGCCAAGCATTCGCATAGGGCAACAAACCACCCGCATGGGCCACTTGGTAGAAAAATGGCGGTAGTTCATCGTAAAACTCCGACACGTCCACATCTTCGCCGTCCCTCAACCGATCAAGGACTGCATACTCAGTGGTGAACGGCATGCCCGCATACACCATGTTCTCTTGGAAAATGCGCTGAAAACTCCGCGCGATAACCAACTCGATCCCACCACCTTGATGGGCAACCACAGCCACTTCTCGAGAGGAGCCAGATCCATAGGCATCTCCACCCACAATGACCTGAAAACCACCGTCCCGAATCTCTCCCTTCGCGATGGTCTCTTTGAAGTTCTCTAAAAAATACGGACCCAAAATCGACGGTGTGTACCCCAAAGTACACGCACGTCCTGAAATCATGCCGTCGGTGTTCACCCCATAATGCATGTCTGCATCAGCATTCAGAATGACATCCTTCCCATCCAGTTGTTCACGGATCGTAGAAGCATCTTCTGTCAGGTACAGGACACGGCCTTTCAATTTCATAAAACAGGTCTCCGATTGTCGCACGTACCCTAAGATGAGACCAGACTCAACAAATGACGAGATTGTAAGGCCTCATCAGCCGACAAAGACGGTCGTCCACCTAATATGAAAAATAGGGTTCCCTAGGCAAGTACCTGTCATGACAGTACTTTCCCGCAATTGGTCAAAAAATGTAGTTTGCACGCGACAGAACCACTCGCTACACCACTGGCGCTCCCCCGGAACAGAAGCACTTTGCATAGCGGATATTCCCCGTAGACCGCTGCACCAAAAAGTAGATGCTGTTTCCCCCACTTGCACTTGCACTGGCTTCAACCGGGGGGCCGCATTTTGCGGACATCAGGCCGTTGGTGGAACAAGTTCGCCCGTGATCGGGTCGAGACCGGTCGCCGCGCGAAGACCAAGGTCGAGAAGGTGACTTGGACTCACGTTGCGCATTGCTGCCATCATGTTGCCCTTTACTTTCGGATTTTCCGTGTTCAAATCGTGAAGCAAGGCTTTGATTTTCTGCCGTTTCAGGTTCTCTTGCGTACCACACAAATCACAAGGGATGATCGGGTAGCCCACCGTTTCCGCATACGCAGCAACGTCGTCTTCACTGCAGTAAGCCAGCGGACGAATCACAGTGTTTCGACCATCCTGAGAACGAAGGCGTGGCGGCATGGCCTTCAACTGGCCACCATACAAAAGGTTGAGCATCAAGGTTTCGATGATGTCGTCGCGATGATGACCCAAGGCGATTTTTGTGCAACCCAGCTCCACGGCTGCATTGTAGAGAATGCCGCGTCGCAAACGGGAACACAAAGAACATTGGGTCTTTCCCTCTGGCACTTTGTCCAACACGATGGAGTAGGTGTCTTGGGTCAACATTTTGTATTGGTAGCCCTCTGCCTTCAGCCAGTTCTCCAACAAATGTCCTGGAAAGCCTGGATGCCCCTGATCGAGGTTGACTGCAATGATGTCGAATTTGAACGGTACCCGTTTCTGAATCTTCCGAAGCAAGGACAACATTACATAGGAGTCCTTGCCACCAGACATGCACACCATGACCTTGTCGCCAGACTCCAGCATCTGATGCTCTTTGCTCGCGTCCGCGACATGTCCCAACAATTTGTATTCGAGTCGGCTCACGCCAGCCCCCTTGTTCCACGGCCGCCGATTAGCCCAGTCGGCCCACCCATGGCAAGAAACTGACCCCGATGTGTCACCCAACCGTTAAGTCGGGATGGTTACCAAGGACTCGGACAATTACGCTGGGTTGGGAGCTATTGATGCCGGCCATCGTCGTACAAGACCTACACAAATCCTACGGAAGCCATGTGGCCCTGCGTGGGATCGATTTTGAAGTCGGCCACGGCGAAGTCGTGGGCTTTCTGGGACCCAATGGTGCGGGGAAAACCACCACCATGCGAATCCTTACGGGGTTCCTGGCTGCATCCGCCGGCAGCACACGAATCGAAGGCCATGACGTGATCAGCGATCCGATTCTGGCACGACAAAAGATTGGCTACCTTCCCGAAAATGCACCGATTTACCCGGACATGCAGGTTCATGCGTACCTGGACTACATGGGACGAATCCGTGAACTGGGAACCGCAGAACGAGCGAGAGCCATCGAACGCGTGGCCGTTCAATGTGGGATTTCTGGACGATTGAGCCAAAAAGTTGGCGCACTGTCCAAAGGTTTTCGCCAACGTGTCGGACTCGCACAAGCGATGCTGCATGAACCCAGCATTTTGATCTTGGACGAACCCACCACAGGACTCGATCCGAATCAAATCGTCGAAATCAGAAATGTCATCCGCGAAATCGGACGTCGTAAAACCGTACTGCTATCGACTCATATTTTGTCGGAAGTACAAGCCACCTGCGACCGTGTGCTGATCATCAACCAAGGTGCCATTGTGGCCGACGGCCGCACCGATGTCGTGACCGCCAAAGAACAAGGCGGACTGCTCATCCAAGCCACCTTCGCACCCGGCACCGTCAACCCAGACCGACGCGCCCTCACGGTTGAACTGTCCAAACTTGAAGGCGTTCAAACCATCAAGCGGCTCGAAGCAGACTCTTCCACCCACTTTCGGTACGAGATTCTGGCAGACAAAGACCTTCGGGAAGATCTCTTTTACTTCGCTCAATCTCAAGGTGTAGTCCTGCTAGAACTCGCCCGAGCCCAGAGCAACCTGGAAGAAGTATTCCGCCGCCTGACCCACAGTTGAGGCCATGACCGCATCTCAACTCATCATCGGCACAGCGGGCCACATCGATCACGGAAAAACTTCGCTCGTCCGCGCCCTCACAGGCGTAAACCTGGACAGAACACCCGAAGAACAGTCCCGCGGAATCACCATCACGCTGGGATTCACACATGCTGAACTTCCAGATGGAAGACTCGCAGCCTTCGTCGATGTACCCGGACATGAACGCTTGGTCCGAACCATGATCGCTGGCGCCACCGGACTCGACGCTGTCGTGCTGTGTGTATCGGCCACAGAAGGCGTGATGCCTCAAACAAAAGAACACCTGGCCATCTTGGACCTACTGGGGGTCGAACGAGGGTTCGTCGCACTCACCATGTGCGACCTCGCTGATGAAGAGATGCTGGAACTCGCCCGACTCGATGTAGAAGATGCCGTCCAAGGAACGTTTCTTGAAGGCGCCCCCATCCTGGACACCGCCTCTGGGGATAGCCCCCAAGGCTTGGATGCCGTGCGTGAACAAATCGCCACCATGGCCGTACAAGCTCGTTCTAATGATGCCATTTTCCGACTTCCCATCGACCGAGCCTTCATCCAACATGGTTTCGGCACAGTCGTCACAGGCACGGCACGAGGTGGAACCTTGAATGATGGTGCAGAAGTATGGATCTTGCCCATCGAACAAAAATCCCGTGTTCGCGGTCTTCAAGTCCACAGCGTCTCCGTTGATACCGCGATGGCCGGCCAACGCACGGCCATGAACCTGGCCGGCATCGAAAGAGATGACCTCACGCGCGGAATGGTCGTGGTGGGTGATGCCCATCTACAAACTGCATCCGTGATCGACGTTCAAGCCCGCATGCTTCCAAATGCTGCCACCATTCCATCGGGTGGACGCGTTCGCCTGCTGGTCGGNACNGCAGAAGTGCTGGCCACTGCCGATGTCATCGGAGAAGANGCCCTGGTCGGNGGACAAACNCATTGGGTGCAACTCCGAACCGAAACACCCATTGTCGCCATGCCTCAAGACCGNTTCATCATNCGACGGGANTCACCACTGGAAACACTCGGTGGNGGCGTNATCCTTGACCCNTGGGCCCCCAGAGTCCGACGAAAAACACACGACCGGGCTGTCGCAGAACTCAAACTTCTCGCTTCCGGAGACAAAAGCGTGTTTCTCACNCGTGNTGGTGTGGCCGGANTGTCCGAAGCAGAAGCCCAAATCCGGGGCGTTCATGACGCCACCGCCCTGGCGAACCGTAGACTCCACCCCGACCAGTATGNACACCTGTGTTCCACCCTGATTGAAGCNTTAAAGGCGTACCACACAAACCAACCGCTGGAACCAGGCGCCCCCCGACGCGCCCTGCACACCAGCACACTGTTGGCGCTATCCGAAAGAACATTCGACGCCCTNTTGAACCGNATGATCGAAGCGGAACAAATCGTGGCAGAAGGCCCCACNCTTCGNTTGCCCAACTTCAGTATTCTCCTGACCCCGGANCAGCAGGATGCCNAAAATGCNCTCGCTGCCCGTTTACAANCCGCAGGGCTGGAAGGGCTTCGNTTCAGCGTNCTGGTAAAAGAAGCACCATCNCTGCTGCAACTGCTCCTCAATGCCNACACTGTGGAACGCGTGGCAGACCAAGTGNTNCACAGNGAAACCNTGAAAAAACTCATTATCGACGTGCGCGCCTTTTTCGATAATCACGAAGCGCTCCAACCGGCCGACTTCAAATCCATCACNGGACTAAGCCGTAAACATGCGATTCCACTGCTGGAATGGCTCGACGGACGCGGTATTACACGCCGAGAAGGCAGTTCTCGGGTGATTAGCTAAAGACGGATCTCGCGAATGGCCGCTACGTCTGCTACTCTTCGGTCCGATTGGAGGCTCAACGCAACCATGCCAATTCGTGCATTCATACACATCGCTCGCATCCTGTGCGTGACCTTATTCCTACTCTCTGCTTCCGCTCAAGCCGGAGATGCTCGCGGCACGCTGAGTGTCGACACCGACAAAGGCATCGCAGAGGTCTATTTGGGAACCAAATCGCTCGGTGACACACCACTCACCATCGACTTGGATACCGGTTCATACACCATCCGAGTCCTGAAGGACGGCTACGAACCTTTCGTTCGAAAGATCCAAATCCGGGCCAAAACCACCACTCCTGTTTCCGCGAGACTGTTCGAAGGAAAAGGAACGGTTGAGTTTGTGGTAGACCCCGCAGGCGCCAAACTGTCCCTCAACAACAAGGACGACACATGGCCCACACCCGTCCGACTTCGAGACCTGGACGAAGGCAAGTACACCTACACGCTGACCGCCCCTGGCCACGAAACCGAGAAGGGTAAGTTCACCTTCAAACGAGGAAAGAATCTTCTAATTGCCAGAGACCTGATCAGCTCCGCTGGCATGGTGACCGTCGAATCTCGCCCATCCGATGCCTTGGTCATCCTGGATGGAGAACAGGTCGGCCAAACCCCGCTGAGCCTGGAAGATGTCCCGGGTGGAGAACACACCGTTCAGTTGGTCAAACGTGGATACGCAACCGTTTTTCGCCGCTTTGATACCTCTGATGGTTCCAAGGGAGAAGTCGAAGTACGGCTTCCAAAACGCGGTGTTCCTTTATCGGTAAGAACCGGAAATAAAGCGTCAGAACTGAGCATCGAAGGAATGGAGTTCGGCCCTGAAAGCTCCTTCCGTTTTGGACCCGTTGAACGGGGCCGCTATACGCTGATCATCTCAGCTCCCGACCGAAAGACCATCGAAAAAAGCATCGATGTGCCCGTGACCGGCACCGCCATTTACAAGGCAAACCTGAAACCTACAGGCCAGCCAAAAGCATCCACACTCGTAAAAACCCAGCCGTTTTACCGACACTGGCTGTTCTATACAGCCATCGGCACTGCTGCCGCTGCGGGTACGACAACTGCCATCCTCCTCGCCTCTAAGGGTGGTGGTTCCTCTGACTCCATCCCCAATGGGGACATTCTGATCAAACTGCCATGACCATACGAAATACATCCATCTCACTGCTTGCTTTGCTCGCCCTTATGGGCTGCGAAAAAACGGAAGAGTCCGTTGAACGGTCCGCCATCCAACTGGAACTCACCGGCGATGCAGACGAAATTCAGGACAATACGGACAGAATCCTGGTCGTACTGAGCCATGATGTTCCCTACGACCTGACGTCCACCCTGATCAACACCGAGTGGATGGATCTGGCCGACTACGATGACGACGGCGAAATCGAACTGATTCTTGAAGTCGACCCCACCCGAGGCGGCGACGAACTGCCCGTGGTCGAACTGCGCCCAGGCGCAAACACCTCTCCGTTTACCGTCAATGTTCACGGCTGGGATGCAGATTTTGAAACCGCCCGTTCAGCAGAAGTGGGNCCCCTTGAGTTCACCGAAGAAGTCCAAGCAATCGAAGTCCCCGTAGGACTGCTCGATACACCCATCACGCCCTGTTTGAACGAAAAGGACGATGACGAAGATGGCTGGACCGATGCCAACGATCCGGACTGCGAAGATGGCGACTACGAAGTCGGATTCGGGACCGGACAGTGCAACGACGGCATCGACAATGATGGCGATGGCCTAAAAGATGCCGACGATCCAGAATGCGCTGGAGACCCATCCACCGAATACGAACAAACACCGCAATGCATTGACGGAATCGATAACGATGGCGACGGCTGGACCGACGCGTACGACACAGAGACCGGAATTACCCAAGACCCCGACTGTACCGAATGGGCAAGCGACACCGAAGAGTCGGGCTACACGACGTTGGGATGCAACGACAACATCGATAATGATGAAGACGGCCTGGTCGATACCGAAGACCCGGATTGTGTCTATCCATCAGACGAAGAAATCACCGAACCACCCGCTCCACCACAGTGTGACGACGAAGCGGACAACGATGGCGATGGCTACATCGACACCGAAGATCCGGACTGCAGTGAGTGGGATGACGATACGCCAGAATCAGGTTTTGGTTCCACGGAATGTAACGACGACGAAGACAATGACGGCGACGGATTCACCGATGTGGACGACACCGCTTGTTCTGAAGCGCTGGATGACTCCGAGCAAAACTTGTGCGCGGATGGGGAAGACAATGACGGCGATGGGTGGTCCGACCTGGGCGATCCAGACTGTGAGGGTGACCCGGACGGAGACGATGAAGGCGGCTTTGCCGACATCTCCGAATGTACCGATGGCCTCGACAACGATGAAGATGGCCTGATTGACGCCCTTGATCCCGACTGTTTGGCCGCTGTAGATGACCTAGAAGGCACCTACTGTGAAGATGGCGAAGACAACGACAGTGACGGCTGGACCGATGGCGAAGACCCGGACTGTATCGAAGGTGGTACCGATGAAACCGGGTTTGGCTCTACCCAATGCAACAACGGCCTCGATGACGATGGTGACGGACTCACCGATAGAGCCGACACCGGCTGCGATGGCCCATACGATGACATCGAAGTCCTTCCCTGTGAAGACGGCGAAGACAACGACAGCGACAGCTGGATCGATGACGAAGACCCCGACTGTGAAGACGGCTCTGAAGAAACCGGCTTCCTCGGTTCTGTCTGCAACGACGGTGAAGACAACGATGGTGACGGCCTGATCGATGCCTTTGATTCTGTGTGTGAAAGTGGCCTGGGTTCCAGTGAAGCCACAGCATGCGAAGATGGCGACGACAATGACGGCGACGGGTGGACCGATGAAGAAGATCCGGACTGCGCCATCGGCGACAGCGAAGATGGCTACGGCTCTACGGGTTGCAACAATGGTCTCGATGACGACAGTGACGGTGTGACAGACGCAGAAGATCCACACTGCTCCAGCGCCCTTGATGACCACGAAGGCAGTGCCAGCTGCGTAAACGAAGAAGACGATGACGAAGATGGCTGGATCGACTTGGCAGANCCAGACTGCGCTTCTGCTGAAGACGAAGAAGACCTCACGTTCTCTGCCCTGCCTTGCAACAACGGCGTCGATGACGACTCAGATGGTTCCATCGACGGCGACGACCCCGGTTGTGATGACGCCTTCGACATGGACGAAGCCGACGAACCCATCACCGGCTGTAATGATCTGCTGGACAACGACCTGGACGGTTGGACCGATTCGGACGATCCCGACTGCACAGATGGAGACGAGGAAATTGGATTTGGTGATACCGAATGTAACGACGGTATCAACAATGACTTCCCAACAGACCTTGTGGCAGATGCCGATGACATCGATGACTGCACCGATGCATGGGACACATTTGAAGGTTCAGCAGCAGACGACTGCGAAGATGGTGTCGACAACGACGGCGATGGTTGGACGGACTCCGATGACCCAGAATGTTTAGACTCCACCGAAGAAGCCGGCATCTTGGAAATGTCCGAATGCAACGACGAAGAAGACAATGACGGCGACGGATTCATCGATGCCGATGACTGGGAGTGTATCGACGCGTGGGACGATGCAGAAGAAGCCTTTGCATGCGAAGACGGTGAAGACAACGACGGTGACGGATGGATCGACTTGGACGACCCAGACTGCATCTTGGGTGTCGCTGAAATTGGCTACGGTGATACCGAATGCAATGACGGCATCGACAACGACAGCAACTTCCGCCTGGACTTCGCTGATGAAGCGTGCGTCGATGCATGGGACACTGTGGAGTCCATCTCTGCACTCGACTGCGCCAATGGTTCAGATGACGATGGCGACGGCTGGGTCGACAGTGACGACATCGAATGCTTGAGCGATGAAACCGAAAGTGCCGGGTTCTCGGACTACGAATGTAACGATGGTACCGACAACGACGGCGATGGCGACATCGATGGCGAAGATGCGGAATGTGACGCAGCATGGGACGATGACGAAGAAGAAGAACGCGGTTCTGGCGGGAACTGTGACGACGGGTCCGACAATGATGGCGACGGATGGATCGACGACGAAGACCCTGACTGCGCTTGGTCCTCTACCGAAGTTGGACCCATGTTTGCCTTTGATTGCAACGATCTGTTCGACAATGATTTGGATGGATACGCCGATGCAGTCGATCCAGGATGCAGCAACGCCCTAGACGACGATGAATCCCATACAGGTGCTTGTGTCGACGGAGAAGACAATGATGGCGACGGATGGATTGATCTCGACGACTCAGACTGTACGTCCGCCGAGGACTTGTTCGAAGACGGCACCATCTTTGGCGCTGCAGACTGTACGGATGGCGAAGACAACGACGGTGATGGCAGCATCGATGCCGAAGACCCCGGATGTGTCGATGGCCGAGACACCGATGAAACTGATCCTGAAACGGAATGTAATGATGAAATCGATAACGATGAAGACGGTTGGACCGACTTGGACGACCCAATTTGCACATCGATTTCGGTAGAACTTGAAGACGACGGATTCGATCCTTCTGGAAACGCATGTAACGACGGCGTAGACAACGATGCCGACGGATACACCGATGCCGAAGACCCCGGATGCTCGTCTGCCGAAGATGACGACGAAGTCGAATAAACACAAAAGGACACACCCATGAGAAAGAATATTCTCGCCTGTACTGGACTGTTGGCACTGACCAGCCTCGCTGGCTGCGATGCAATATCCAAAGCCCTTGAAGAAGGTGGTATTTGCTTAGACGACCTTCTCGAAATGGCCGATCTGACACGAGAAGACCTTGAAGCTTCCGACGCAGACGAACTGGTCGAATCCGCCATGGTGGCCCAAGAAGAAGTTCTGGGTGTCAGTATCGTCAAAGATTGCCGTGCCGAAGAGGGCATGGACAGCTTGGTGGCCGATTCATCCGGCGGGGGTGGTGAAGAGTCCCCACGTGAAGGAGAAAGCGTTTCCGTTGGCAGCGCAGGTCAACTCGGTGGAACCATTGTGGACATGGTCGATAGTGCTGCATCCGATGGTATGGAAGTCGCCATCCTGCTGGACACCACATGCTCCATGCGAGATGACGAAGCGGCGGTCGATGCCGCCCTTGAGGAAATCATTCAATCCGTACAAGACAACAATGGCCTCATCTCACTTGCATCCTATGGAGACAATCAAGGTTGCGATGATCCTTGGTACGCCAGAAATGACGGCGACCTGATCGACCCCAGCGCAAACACGATGGTCGCAGACAGTTTGCTGACTGGTATCGTGAGGACCGGTGGATGTGATTGGCCCGAATCCCTGTACGACGGCATTTATAAAACCGCAGACGAACTTCCTTGGGCTTCAGCCAATCGTCGAATCATCGCCATCACCGATGCCACTGCGCTGGAACCACCCAGAACCAACCACTCGCAGGAAGATGTGACCGCACTGCTGGAAAGCAAATCGATTTCACTCGACACCATTTTGGTCGGTGTCTCCTATTGATTGGCCATTGCATCGTGCCTCAGAGTAGACCCGGCGCCATTCGTCCCCTATGCTGAAGCCCATGTGGACCCGTCGCCAATTCGGGCTGCTCACCGCCGGCTTGTTCGCTCCCCGAAACCTGTTGGCCCGCCCGGTGTCGGCCTCTGACCGTAAATTCCTCTTCATCTTTAATGATGGAGGCTGGGATACCGGACACGTCTTTACGCCATATTGGGACATCCAAGGCGCCATGGTCGAAGCCGAAGCGGCTCCAGCATCCGCAAATGGCATCTCATTCGTAGACCATCCAGAGCGCCCATCTGTTCGACAGTTCTTTGAAACGTGGGGCCAACAAACTGCGGTCATCAACGGGATGGAAGTTCGTTCCATTACCCATGAACGGTGTAGAGAACTCGTACTGACCGGGCAAGGCCCCCTGAAAGATGACTGGGCCAGCGTCATTGCAGGCAACGCATCCTCCGACCTGCTGCTGCCTCATGTGATCCTTGATGGTCCTGCCTTTACAAACCAGTACACAAGCGGTGTCGTTCGTGTAGGAGATGCAGACCAACTGCCAGAACTGCTTAGCGGTCACGCCCTGCTCAATTCAGACCTAGAAGTGGTTCCACTCTCCGCCAATGCCGAAGCCCGAGCCGATGCATTTGTCGCCAGACGAGCGGCAGCGGCAGGGGGTTCGTTTGGCCAAGCCTACGCGCAAGCACTCGACCGAATCCACCTTTTGAGAGAAGAGAGCGCACTGGACCTGGCCGTCTCAGATGCTGGGTGTGAACGCCACATCGCCAACGACTGCGCTTTGGCATTCGATCTCTTCAGTCGAGGCCTCAGTCGATGTTCCATGCTGAGATACCGCGGATGGTGTGCCGAGGGATGGGACACCCACCAAGGACTTGAACTCCAAAGCCGAAATTTTGAAGACCTGTTCGCCTATCTCAATGAAGCGCTCACGGATTTGGCCGGGCGCACAAGCCACACCGGAAACCCACTGGCCGATGAAGTGACCATCGTGGTCTTCAGTGAGATGGGCCGGGAACCCCGCCTAAACTCCTGGCAAGGCAGAGATCATTGGACCTTCACATCCGCCATGCTGATTGGTTCAGGCATCCACGGTGGACAAAGTATCGGTGGCCTGGACGAATCGGGACAGGGACTCCCCATCGACCTATCCACCGGAGACCTTCACACAAGCGGAACCCCCATCCTACCCGAACACCTTGGCTCAACCTTGATGGAACTGGGAGACATCGATCCCCAACCATTTATCGACAATGCACAGGCCATTCGCGGGGTGATCCGGTGATGTGGCTGATACTGACTCTTGCCTGCGGAGCTAAAACTGACTCCGATAGTGGAGCCGACGCTATCGCAACGGATGTTGATTCAAACCCATGTGATGTTCATTGGGACGGATGGGCAAATGGGTTCTTCTCCACATACTGCCGGTCATGTCACTCCTCCACCAGTGAACAGCGGCACGATGCACCCATGGGCGTAGATTTCGATACACAAGCAGACATCGAAATGTGGCTTGAACGCATTGAGGTTCGCGTCTTGGATGAAGAAACCATGCCGCTTGGCGGTGGTATCCCAGAGATTGATCTTGAACGGTTCGCTACCTGGATGGACTGCCAGGAGAACCCATGATTCTCCTTTTACTCCTCTCCTGCGGAAGTTCACCGTCCAAAACGGGGAAGGACACCGCTACAACATCAAGCACACCCGACCTACCCAGCGTGGAACAAACGTTGGTTGAACCCACGATGACGGCCGACCAAGTCGCCACAGCCATCAGCGAAGCGTTGACCACCCCACCCGATCCTGCAGCGATCAACACCGCATACCGTTTCCTGATGAGTCAAGGCGACTCGACATGCCCCGGCAATGAAGACCACATCACCGATACATGGCTGTACGGGTGTGAAGCCGAAACCGGGTACAGCTACGCCGGCGTCAGCGCCTGGATTGAAGAATTCCCAGACGATATGCCAGGCACAAACACCCTGAGCGGCGTTTCCGGAGACTTTTGGATCGAAGATCCAGAAGGCAACAGACTTGAGGGGGGTGGCCACAGCGTCGAAGTGTCCGGCGACTCCATTTGGGTCGGTGAAATGAGCGGAAGCTGGCGCTGGGAAGGTGGCGACCCATGGCTGGTCCATGGCTTTAGTGGGCGCATCAGTATCGAATTTTTTCCAGGACTCTTGGCTCAAATGAATGGCGCGGCCGATATCAATGGCACCCACATCTCAGCGACTGACCTGTCGTTGGCTGCATCGTGTGACTACCAGCCCTCCGGTTCCCTATCGCTGAGAGACCCCAACGGTGGCTGGTACACCATGCAATTCAGCGATTGCGACCCCTGTACGAGTGTCTCTTTTGAAGGAGAGCCACAAGGGGAAGCTTGTGTCGACATGGACGGCTTTATCGAAGCATTGGAGCGAAAACTGTGATGTGGTGGTTGGCCATAGCCGGGTGTATCGAAGCCCAATACGCACCCATTGAAGAAGCGGTTGAAAAACCAGTGGTACTCAGCAATGCTGCCATGACCCGAAGGCTCAGTTTTGACTTGCGCGGCGTCCCCCCAAGCCTGGAGGAATTGGCAACCGCCGAAGAAGATCCCGACGGATGGATAGGCGTCCGCAATGCATACATCAACGACGAACGACTGGGTGAACGTATGGTTCACCTGTACGCAGAGAAATGGCACACCCGTGTTGATGTCTTCGACATCGTCGCCTTTGACTATGGGCTGGACGCATCCTTGGAGTACGCCTTTGAACGGGCGGTCGGAGAAGAACCACTCCGCATCATTTCCAGAGTGATCACAGAGGATCTCCCTTGGTCCGAAATCGTGACCGCAGACTGGACCATGAGCAATGAAATCCTTGGGTCAATATGGCCCTTGGACTACACAGACACTCAAACAGGTTGGCAAGTCAGTCACTACACCGACGGTCGACCCACAGCGGGCGTATTGTCCACAAATGGCCTGTGGTGGCGGTACACAACAACAAGTTCCAACATGAACCGGGGCCGGGCCGCAACCATCTCCAGGCTCCTTCTGTGTGAAGACTACCTGGACCGACCCGTGGCCTTTTCTGAAGCCGACACAAGCGAAACCACCACCGCTGATGCCGCCCAAGAAGACCCTTATTGTCTGGCCTGTCACGCGTCATTGGACCCAGTGGCCGCTTCACTGTTCGGCTTCTGGTGGCTATCGCTCTACTCGGAAATCGAAGAGACGACCTACCATGCAGAACGAGAGTCTCTGTGGAATACATATTTAGGGGTCGCACCCGCCTGGTACGGAACACCGATCAGCGGTCTGCCCGACCTTGGTGTGTCCGTAGCGAACGACAGTCGGTTCTACGCATGTGCAGTCGAAACCCTTGCCGAAGGGTTGTGGCGAAGAAACACCACCAATGAAGATGCAAGTGAGCTGGAACAGCTTCGGGCGCATTTTCTACGATCCGATGCGACCATGCGGCCCCTGATCGCCGCCATCACTGAAACGGAGTCGTATCGGGATCCAACCCCCCGCATGCTCTCCCATGACCAACTCATCAGTTCCCTGGATAGCCTCACTGGTTTTCAATGGACACTCGATGGCTTCGACCAACTCGACAGCGACGAGAGCGGCTACAGGCTGCTGGCAGGCGGCGTCGATGGTGTGACCATCAAAACACCCCAGAGAGAACCGGGACTTACGTGGGCGCTTGTGGTCAAACGAGCCGCAGAAGCCGCCGCATCTCACGCAGTTCAAACGGAACTAGTCGAATCCGGTGAACGAAAACTCTTCACCNAAGTGACGCTAGANCACCAACCAAGCGACGATGCATTCANCGAAGANNTGGAGTCTCTTCACCTTCGCCTATACGGCACTGTGGCAAGCCAAGCATGGATCAACGAAGTCTCTGACCTTTGGTCCGACATTCAATCGATAGACGGCACAGAATCCGCCTGGCGAACCACCATCTCCGTACTGCTACGAGACCCAGCTTTCATGACGTATTGATGTTCTCGGTCTACACCCGCCCAGATGTCTGAAGCCAAGACACCACGTCGTCTACAGTTTCTTTGGCTGGTCGGTATGTATATCCAAGTTCTTGTTGCGCTTTGGAACAGTCCACAAACCAAAACAAGGTGCCGTAGTCCACGATGTCCGGAATCACTGGGGTAGGCAAACGCACTGCAGCAAGCCCCTTGATGACCGCCTTGGTGAGCCAATTGGGCAACTGAAGAATGAACTTCCCTGCTTGGCCACCCGACTCCAAGGTCATCTCGATCACTTGTCGCACATGAAGGTTGTCTCCACCCAAAATGTAACGTTCACCACCCCGACCTTTCTCCAACGCTTTGATGATTCCATCCGCGATGTCCTCTACATGAGCCACTGCCGTTCCCCCATGCAAAGACATGGCGGGCCAATCCTTGAGCGCATCCAACAAATAGCTGGCCGTAATGAGGTCATCGTCTTCCGGGCCATACACCTCGCATGGATTGACCGTGATCACCGGCAGACCCTTGGCTGCAAACTCAGTACACAACACTTCAGCCTCATGTTTTGCACCGGCATAAACATAGGTCTTCGGATCCAGCGTAAATTCTGTACTCTCATTCATGACTTCAGGTGACTTCGTTCCATTGACTGCAGCACATGTTGATACGAATACAGTCCGGAGATTTCCAGCCCGCATGGCCGCTTCCATCACATTGCGAGTGCCATCGATCACAACCACACGCATGATGGGTGAACGAATTTGATCCCATGAACTAATCGACGCCAGATGAATCACCCCATCACATCCTTCCATTCCGGCCACCAAACTATCCACATCACGCACATCCCCTATGTGCTTTTCGTATGGGATTTCGTTGATTCGATCGGTCTGACTGCTCTCGCGCAACAAACATCGAATTTCATGCCCCTGGGCATGCAGCAACCGCACAACACGGGATCCGATAAACCCATTTCCACCCGTCACAAACACCTTCATCTCACTCTCCATCGAAGATTCAGGGTGAATAACCAACAGCGCCATCCAGTGGTTTGAATTAGACGGCTGCACTGCAGTGGAGAGACATCATGGAAAGCATCAAACGACGCACACACACCTGTGGAGAGCTTCGAGCCGAACATTCTGGTGAAACCGTCACCCTACATGGGTGGGCCGAATCGGTACGAGACAAAGGTGGCGTGATGTTTCTCATCTTGCGCGACCGCTATGGAACTGTACAGATCACCCTCAACGACTCTTGTGGAGACGAAGCCTGGACCGACGCCAAAGCAACCCGCCTTGAGTACGTGCTTGAAGTGGACGGCGTCGTTCACGCCCGTTCCGAACAAGCCGTAAACCAAAACATGGACACAGGTGCCATCGAAGTCATTGCTTCACGGGTTCGCATCCTCTCAAGAACCAAACCGCTCCCATTTCAAATCAGCGACGACGCGCGTGCCAGTGAAGAAGTTCGACTGCAGTATCGGTATTTAGACCTGCGCCGCAGACCGCTACAAAACTCGCTCATGATCCGCCATAAGGCCGCACTGAGTACCCGTCGTTACATGGATGCTGCGGGCTTTTACGAAATCGAAACGCCGATCCTCAACCGGTCCACTCCAGAAGGCGCCCGCGATTACTTGGTCCCCTCTCGGGTACACCCAGGGCACTGGTACGCACTTCCCCAAAGTCCACAGATCTTTAAGCAGCTGTTGATGGTCTCCGGTATGGACCGGTACTTCCAAATCGTAAAATGCTTCCGAGATGAAGATCTTCGTGCAGATCGCCAACCTGAATTCACCCAAATCGATGTCGAACTCAGCTTTGCGACCCGTGAACTGGTCATCGAAATCGCCAATGGGCTGGTCCGTGAAGTATGGAAAGACGTGATTGACGTAGAAGTCGGCGAGATTCCAATCATCACCTACGCGGAAGCCATGACTCGGTTCGGTCGAGATGCTCCCGACATGCGGTTTGGCATGGAACACACCACCCTCGATTGGGCTGGCAGTGAATTCCAAGTGATTGGAAGAGCTGTGGAAGCCGGCGGCATCGTGAAGGCCATGGTGGTCAAAGGGGCCGTCGAAGGAACCAGCCGCAAGGTGATTGATGGATGGACCGAGTTCGTCCGACGGTACCGATTGGGTGGACTGCTTTGGGGCAAGGTGAATGCAGATGGTTGGTCTGGTCCACTATCCAAGGTCGAAGAAAAGTATCGAGCCATGATCCCCGACGTAGAAGTTGGTGACGTCGTCCTCGTCGGAGCAGGTCCCGCAGCACACGTACACGCCGGTTTGGGCAAGTTGCGAGAACAGATTGCTCGACAACGAGAACTCATTCCCGCGAATACCTTCGCCTTTGTCTGGGTCGTTGACTTCCCCAATTTCGAATGGGACGAAGACAATGAAATATGGACCAGCATGCATCACCCATTCACCAAACCACTCGATGAACACATTGGATGGTTGGGCACAGACAAAATGGGCGACATCCTGTCCGACGCCTACGACTTGGTATGCAATGGATACGAGATCGGCGGTGGCTCGATCCGAATCCATGATGCGAAGCTACAGGCTCAAATCTTCACCGCACTCGGCCTGAGCGAGGAAGAAGCCAAGGACAAGTTTGGCTTCCTGATCGACGCACTTCAGTACGGCGCTCCACCACATGGGGGTCTCGCGATGGGCTTTGACAGATGGTGCATGATGCTCTGTGGAACTGAAAACATCCGCGACGTCATCGCATTTCCGAAAACCACAACCGCCCAAGACCTTATGGCGGGAGCGCCGAATCTCGTGGCCAACGAACAGCTCGACGAACTGCACGTCAGCAATGTGGTCACCAGCAAAGAACCATCAGACGACTAGCGCGTGGGAATCAATCCCAACGACGTTGCAAGTAGTAAATGATTGCGACGGGCCAGAAGATCACGACCCAACCAATCAAACAACCCCAACTGCCCTTCTCTTTTTGAGGGGCCGCTGGCGCTTGGTTGATGTAAACAGGTGCCGCAGCAGCAGCAGCAGGGGCTGGGGCTGGAGGTGATGTGCTTTGTGTGGCACCACAAGCTGTACACTTATTTGTCGCATCATCTACAGCGCCGCCGCAATACTCACAAGAACGCATTTTAACCTCCTTAAAATCAAAACCGCCAACACTCACTGAGCGGGCCACCAACTATAGATCAGATGCAGATTTTATGCGTCCTAAATACAGTTCTATCGGATAAGCATTTGTTTAGAATCGTTTTCTATACACTCATGGGTCGCTGCCGGACCCGATTACAATCTGGGGTAAAGACATGCGCGCCTGTGAATTTTGTGAATCACCCGTCGATGAGAGTACCAATAGATGTACAGCGTGCGGTGCGGCCCAGAGCGTTCGTTCAACGACCCCACAACAAGCCACTGCAGCCCCACACGTTCACACACCCCAACCCAATGCGACCAATGGTAAACCCGTAAGCCACTTGTGGATGATTTGGTGTTTCATTCCCGTTCTGAGCGGGATCGGAATTGTATGGATCGGGAAACAAGCAAAACAGAAGGCATGGCTCATGGAGGGCGCGTTTTACATGCTTCCAACACTCATAGCGATGTTTTCTGGCGACGATCCCAATTACCCCACTGACGGCCAGAATTCGTTCAATATGCTCATCTGGATCGTATGCATTGTTCGAGCATTCATGCTCAAGCCAAAGTACCAAGCCATCATGGAAGGCCGAAGCGCTTAGACCGTCGAAAAAACAGGCCTGCTACATCTTCAGCGTAAAGACAAGATTAGCTTTTCGCGTCGGTCTATCGCCATTTTTGCCAACTTCACTTCGCGCACAACCTGGTCAACGAAGCCTTGAACCGCTTCGTCATCCGCAGCACCTTCCAGATCGACCAAAAATCCCTCTATCTGGGATAAATGCCGTGTGATTTCTGCATCAGCACCCTCGCTTCCAGGAATGGATTCACCGGTCGCATACTGCATCGCCTCTTTAAGTTCAGCCAGAGCCGTCTGTGCAGCCTTCCCCAATGGCGACTCCACCATGCTCGCGCGATCGCAAACAGCCTGAACATGCAAAACCAACTGTTGGTGGCCTGCTTTGTCCCGTTTGTCTGCTGCATCCATACTATCGATGGCTCGACCCGCCATCGAATACATACCGAGACTGGCGGCCAAGAAAAACAGTAGAATCAAGTGGGCCAACGTCACCCATGGCGACGGTATGTCGGTGAAAACAACGACCAGCGCCATCACAAAAACACCGGCTGCATACATCGTGCAGAAGGTCACCGCTGTGAACTGGAAGGGAAAGGAATCCTTGTTGCGAGCATCGGTCGCGGCCAGCCAAACAGGAACGTTGAACCAAAGGACCTGTGCAAAAATGATGCTGATCAACGTGACCCAAAAACGAGAGCCACGGTTTTCAAAGCCACCGCCAACCAACGAGATGGCTGCCAAGAAGACGCCAATAAAGGCAGCCATGATCAGAAGCTGAATCCCGATTGATCGCTTCACGTTTTCCTGTGACATATTTTCTCCCTTTGGGGCCTAAGAGCCTGTAAATGGTGGAGGACCTCCACCGCCGCCGCCACCAAACGGAGGTGGGCCGGACGACTGAAACAAGGACTGTAGTTCAGGGACCTGTTTCGCAGGCACCCATTCACCCATGCCCTGGCGCCATACGGGTGTGTCGCCCGTGAACTGACCAGAGTCCGCACCCTGTTTGAGTGTGGCCATCGGGTACGGCCCCATCTGTTGACCATTCAGATGAACAAAAAATTCGACCTTGGGGGCGCCGCCACCAAATGGGCTGGGGGCGCCCGGAGCTGCCGGAGGTGTCGCAGTATTCATTTGGCTCATCACGTTGCCCATTTGTCCACCGACAGCGGCACCCATGCCAAGCCCCATTCCGGCACCCATTCCGGCACCCATCACCTGACCACCCGCACCTTCGTTCTTGGCGGCAGCCTGCATGACCTCAAAGGAACGTTCCTGCTGGTAGTTGTACCCAATAATGTCCATTTCAGCTTTCTTGGCCAACGCTTCCTTCAGTCGAACAACTGCAGGGTCATCTTCCGGTGCAGAAATCGACATGACACGGAACTTGATGAGTTCAAAACCAAATTCTTCAAATTCACTCGCAAGCGCATGCTCCAACAGTTCTGACACATCGGAGAGATAGGCTGAAATCTCCAAAATGGAGATCTTCTTGTGCATGATGTGTTCCGCAACCAAATCCTTGGTTCGGGCCAACACCATGCCCTTAAAATAGGATCGAAGGTCTTCGGCCTTAAAAGAAGGAAGCGTTCCAACAAGCTTGCTTAAAAACTTCTTTGAATTGGTGATTTTCACACCAAACTGCCCAAATGCTCGAACCGGCAACATGATGTTGTATTCCGGATCCTTCAGCTGCATGGGATTCGCTGTGCCCCATTTCACGTCCAGCGCAATCGACTGATTAACGAACCAAACTTCTGCAGTGAACGGCGTGTCTCCACCGAATGGAATCCGGATGAACTTTTCCAGCAATGGAAAGTTCTTCGTATCCAAAGTGTGACGACCAGGACCGAACGGCCCAAAGTACCGCCCTTCCTTCATCAACATCGCTTCCTGAGTTTCCTGAACAATCAGTTGGGTCCAGGTACCCAAATCCTTTTTCGGATGCTTGACCGCATACACGCCTTTCGGAGCATTCCATCTAACTACGTCAACAAGAGCCATACTAACTTTTCCCCCGGATTCCTACCGATACGGTTGCGTCCATCAAGAAGCGCCCCCAAGCGCAATTGAACAGATGTGCAGACGCCAAAGTATACACAATCGAGAATCGGTTTTGTACTGCTTCAAATCGCAATTCAAGCAGCCGACTGGAAGCGGCCTATTGTTCGTTCGCCCAGTAGTACAACCCAGCAATAACCACTGCACTCAAAACGACTGCACCCAAGATTTTTAAGACACTGTATGGCGCTGTGCCGTGCATCTTGCCCGTGACCCCATTCACGACGTAGTGGTACACCTTGTCCTTGTATCGATAGGCGGACATCCACACTGGAACCAAGCAATGCTTGAACGTCTCGTGTGACCACCGCGTGGAGACACTCAAGTTTCGGTAGGTATCTCCAGGAATGTCGTTGGCGCATGCATTGCGTACCACTACAGACATCCCTTTTTTGCCCACGCCCCACCCATCTTCCAAAGACATCTGGTACCGCTCTGCCACAAACCCAGCCAAGTACTTGGTGTTGTAGGGAACAAGGCCGGATGTGTCATAGGGCAACAAGCCTTCGAACAACTCCTGAGACAAACCAAACGACGCCTGGACAAGCCAGTCATCAAAACGTCGCTTCACACGACCATTCCGCCACTCCCATCTCGTGCGCTGCTCTTGGCGTGTTCGAGAGTTCCCCTTTGAATCCGTATAGGAAACCGTCACATAGTAGTGAAAGCCCGCTTCTGCATTCCAGTCTGAATCCGTGAGTGCGTCAAAGGTCCAAATCGGCACATACACACCCGCCAATCCATCCATCTTGGCACGCTGTTTCAAATCATTGGGGCGAAACCAAAGCGTTTTGATCCATTTCTGAAACCCACTCTTCGCAGTCTTCTTTTCTATTCCAAAAGGCAGCAAACTTTCCGGTCGAAGCACGTCTTCTTCGGTGGGCTGCACTTCCATTTGCGTGGTTCCACAGAAAGCACATTCAGTCGCGGTGACATGAGGTTCTACCGCCGTAAATGCCCCACAAGCTGTACACCGGAATTCATTCACTTCCTGGCCCCAACCTTTGGGCGCCGACATCAAGGTGGCATACAAATCATGCTCAACGATGGGCGTAATCTGCTCTGTATGCGTCACTTTGGTCGTAGTTCCACAATACAGACACTTCAGATCGCCATCACCAGGTGACCACTGAAGATCTGCCCCACAACCAGAACATGGGTGGGTTTCAGCCATACCTACCTATTCGGAATCGATGGGTGGCGGTGGCGGCGGTGTGGCTGCCGGAGGAGGAGGAGGAACCAAGCCCGCTACAGCCGGCACATCCGACCAGGCCTTCCACTCAGGCCACCCTGCATCCNACACATTGTGAGCGCCCGATGGATTCTGTTTTACAAGATCGGCAATCTGACCTGCTGTGTACTGACCCGAACCACCGACGCCATTGTAATGAAAAGTCTTTTCACTGGGCGCGGGTGGCGGAGTGGCTGCAGCAGCAGGGGGCTGCTGTGAATTCGCCATCTGACCCGCGACCATTTGACCCATCGCAAGGCCGATACCGGCATCCATCATTTGATTGCCGCCTCCACCTGTATTCTCTGCACTGGCCCGAAGTGCCTTCGCCGCTTCGTACTGTGTGAGCTTGTTGACATCCGATATTCCTGCAAGCCCCATGTCTTCTTGATGCATCTGCTCCACATTCTCTGGAACCGTCACAGCTTCGATGACGAAATCGACAACCCTTACACCAAAACGTTCTTCGAACCGAGGCGCATGCTTTTCAAGCATCGCCTGCCCCAACTCATCGTAAATACCATCCAGTTCCACCAGTGCGGGCTTCTCTTCGTTCAACATGTCTCGGAAAGAAGAAACCAACTTGGCACGCAAGGCTTCATTGATAGAGTCGGCATCATACTCTCCGGCTGTCCCCACAAGGGCGCGCAGGAAGGCATCTGCTTGGGTGACTCGGAAGTCATAGTGGCCATACGCCCGAACGGAAAGCCCGGTGACCGGATTGAACCCAGGGGCTGCATACCGAAGCGGACTCTTGGTTCCCCAGCGTTGACCCGGGAACTCGGTGGTCTTCACGAAAATGACGTCGCCCTTGTACGGGTAGTTCAACTGATATGCGATGGACTCAAAGAAGCTCATGATCGCTTGTGTGTTGGTCGACAACTCGTAGGTGCCCGGACCAAAAACTTCGGAAAGCTTTCCTTCCTGAACAAAAATTGCAGTTTGTCCTTCACGGACCACCAACTGGGCGCCATCTTGGATCGCCTTATTGAAAATCGGGAACCGCCAGGCAACGACATTTTCCTCGTCGCTGGTCCACTCAATTACGTCCAAGAATTGTGCGCCGATATGCGGCTTCACTTTATCCCAAATGCCCATGCCTTCTCCCCGTTTTGATGTACCGGCAAAACATACGTTTCAGCCCCATACAAATATTGCAGCCAAAATCTTATTCGAATCGAACGCTGCTTTGCGGAACAAATACCATCACAGGCACGCCCTTGGCCTCCAAGCGGTCCACAAGCGGTGTGATCAACGCAGTCGGCCTACCATTCATCCGGCGCAAATCACCCTCTAAGTCCATCACCAATACATGCTCGGCTTCCATGGCCGGAGTGCGTTCAAATACTGACTGATCCTGACCATAGGGAGCGCCAACCAACAACCATTTGGGTTGACCAAAACGAGTCACCACGTCCGCGGCCCAACCCGCATCGGTCTGCCCATGAATCGACCGGCCCAAATGAACCAACCTGCTGCCATCCTCAAATGTGAGTTGCCAAATCATCGCGGGAATGGTTTCTCGACGCCGGACAAGTTTGCGGGCTGTCCCCCCAATCTTGCGGGCTGCAGCTCCAAGCCGAACCACCGCACTATCGTCAATGGGTGGTGCATAAGGCACACCTTCAATCAACACCCCATCAATGGATGTAGACACCTCACCATGCTCGATAGGGCGAACCACATCCCGGGCTCCCCGCAAACGCACAACCGCAGCAGCACCTGGATCAGCACCCGTCAATATGACCACGTCATCCGATTCGACGGCCCCCACAGGATCGAACCGAAAACGCCGACCTGAGCGTTCCAGAATCAATCCAGCATTGCCTTCATGAACGATTCTCAGTTCCCACGGGAAATTACTCAACCTAGCACCTCGAGAATTTCGTCCACAGCCCACCCAAGGTCATCTTCGTCAATATTTAATGGAGGAGCCAATCGAATCACCTGAGCGTGTGTTTCTTTACACAAAAGTCCTCGCTTCATCAACGCCTCACAAAATGGTCGTGCAGGACCCACCTCTTTCTTTATCTCAATGCCGATCAAGAGTCCCCGACCTCGCACATCTTCTACCACAGAAGAGGAAGCCTTTGACAACCGGTTCATGACCTGCGTCCCCAAGCGTTCGGCCCGTGCAGCAAGTCCTTCGTCTTTGATGACATCGAGCGCCGCACGCGCGACCGCAGCGCCCATTGGATTGCCTCCAAATGTGGACCCGTGGTCCCCAGGTGAAAACACATCCATGACTTCCTTGTCGGCAAGAAAAGCGCTGACTGGGTACACACCACCACCCAAAGCTTTCCCCAAACTGATGCAGTCCGGACGTACCCCTTCATGCTCACAAGCCAAAAAGCGACCCGTGCGCCCAAGCCCCGTCTGAATCTCATCCATGAACAACAGCACGTTGTGTTCCGTGCATAGTTCTCGAACACGCTGAAAATACCCTGCCGGGGGAATGATGATGCCACCTTCCGCCTGAATGGGCTCTACCAAAAACGCCGCCGTATTCGGTGTAATCGCAGCTTCAAGTGCATCCGCATCCCCAAAAGGAACGTTCTTAAACCCAGGCGTAAATGGCCCAAATCCATCTTGATATTGCGCTTCCGTTGAGAAACCGACAATTGTGGTCGTCCGGCCATGAAAGTTGTCAGCAGCCGTAATGATTTCCGCCTTACCCGGTTCGACGCCTTTGACTGAATATGCCCATTTCCGGCAAGCCTTGATGCCAGTTTCAACCGCTTCTGCCCCTGTGTTCATCGGAAGAATCATATCGAAACCCGACAATTCGCTCAGTTGTTCTAAAAAGGGACCCAACTGGTCGTTGTGAAACGCGCGACTGGTCAGTGTCACCCGGTCTGCCTGCGCTTTTAATGCAGCAATAATCCGTGGGTGTCGATGGCCTTGATTGAGCGCTGAATAACTAGAAAGCATATCCAAGTATCGGTTTCCAGATGGGTCCTGAACCCAGGCTCCACGAGCCCGAGCGATCACCAACGGAAGCGGATGATAGTTGGCTGCCCCGTATTTCTCTTCCAGGCCCATGAACTCTTTCTCTGTATGTACAGGTGGCACAGCCGATGCCCCATCAAAGCTGTTCATCGTCTTGAGTGTGCGCATCGTCTCGCCCTTGGTCTCCACGAAACCTCCAAATCTCACGATTTCGCGGTAGGTTTAACCGTGCTTTCATGGTTCACCATCTCATTGCTTCTTGGCGCGGATTTATTTCGGGTCGATATCCCCGATCATCCAGAGGCAATTTCAACCAGCGAATTCGGTTCCACACTGATGTACCCGCCCACAGATGGCAGCCCATGGCGAGAAGAACCCATCCCCGCAACCGATGCTTGGGAAGCTGAATTGGCAATTCAAAACATGGGAGTAGAGCCGTGGCATCAAGAGGGCTTTGATGGAAGTGGGGTTCGAATCGCCATCTTCGACATTCAATGGTTCGGAGTAGAACTAAATCCTCAACTGCAAGATCTGCCAACCCACGACTGTTTCGGACACCGTTCCTGCGAACAACCCATCAATACGATTGATCCACAATTTGCGTTTGAAACGGGCGCGCACGGAATCGCATGCGCAGAAGTGGTTCGGTCTCTTGCTCCCGGAGCTGAAATTCACCTGGTCCGAGTCAACGGACTTACCGCACTGGAAAATGCCGTAGCCTGGGCTGTCCGAGAAGAAATCGACATCGTGAGCATGTCCATGTCTTTCTTCAATGAATCCTTCTACGATGGCACCGGTAGCATCAACCAACAAATGGACACATTGGTGGCCGGTGGTGTGTTGATGGTGACCAGTGCTGGAAACTATGCCAGACAACACTATGCAGCCGACTTCCAGGACCGAGACCAAGACGGCCGACATGAATTTCCATGGGACAGCGAGTATCTGCCCATCGACCTTCCGAAAGGCGAAACCCGCATCAATCTGATTTGGGATGACTATGGTCGCTGTGGCAGTACCGATCTGGATGGATACATCTACGACTCTGAACTTCGGCTCGTCGGGCGGAGTACCCGCGCTCAAAACCCAGACAGCAATAACTGTCACCCCACCGAATCCATCACAGCACGTGTGTCCGATGAAGGGTGGCACTATCTGCTGATTCACAAAGATAGCGGCCGACCCAACGTTCGATTCGACGTACTCACCAGAGCCGGAACCATCTTCAATGCGCAAGCCAAAGGATCCGTCACCGACCCTGGAAGTCACCCTCATGTCCTCACTGTGGGGGCGGTAGAAGTGGATGGGTACCGCTTTAATGATGTAGAAGGTTTTAGTTCTCAAGGCCCCACGAATGGTGGTGACCTAAAGCCAGACATCGCTGGACCGGATGGCCTTACGACCTCAGTATATGGACCAGGTAGATTCTATGGAACATCAGCCGCCACCCCCGCGGTCGCCGCATCCATTGCACTCTTGATGGACCAAAACCCAGATCTCAACCCCTTTGAAGCTGCGAACGTTTTGCGTGCATCCGCAATCACGGATGGTCCTTTGTGGATGGCTGACGACCCAGCTGTGGGTGCAGGAAAAGCCCATCTCGCGCAGCCTGGCAAGGTTCAAAACGGCTGTCACAGCGGTCTTCCACTCCTGGCAATGTTGTACTGGCTGCCCTTCGGGGCCATCAGAAGAAGGAAATGATCCCCAAAGCCCTCGACAGCCGATACACTTCCTTCCCAGGAGGGTGAGCATGCGCCTCGCTTCATTAACAGTCTTGATCTCTCTGTACGGCTGCAAGCAGGAGACTGCCGAGCCAATCAGCCTCGTTGCCATCCCAGGTGATGAACCCATTTCGATACAACTGCATGATGCCGTTGGTTCTGGATCGGTCCATGTACCCATTCGCCAAGTCAACAGCTATGGCATCGGTATTTCCGGTGGAACAGCTTCTGTTGCCGTTCGTGGCGGCGGTTCCATCCCAGGAGGAGAAATTTCCTTCGACGCCTATGGGTATGGAAATCTCTATGTAGATGTGCCCAGTGGCACTGTGGCCGAAGTTCAGGTGCAGTCCGCAGAACGTACCGACGACATCGGTGGACCCGCGAAAGTGTATGGAATCACAACGGCCCTGCCTGGCCTGCCTCTGGCTCCCACCACATTGTTTGAGAATCAGCTTTCTGATGCTCGCTGGATAGCCCCCGGCACGGGTGGCGTCGTTGTCGGCAACGAAGACGAGGTCTGGTGGACACCCCTCACCCAAGGACAACCGGCCCACCAAGTCGCCGACCTTCCCTTCCTGATTGATGGGATGTGGGGAACCCATGTCGATGGTGATGGCATTCTGGACCTCGTGGTCTGGGCCGACACACAAGTAATTCTCATGAGAGGCCGTGCCGGTGGCGGATATGGTTGGGGTGGAGCTTGGAGCGCAGGTGATCAAGACATCGCAGGCGTTGTAGCGAGCGATGTAGATGGCGATCGACTCGCTGACCTTGTTGTTGCCATGACCACCGACGATGACTCGCTTGTAGAGGTACTCATCGGGGATGGCCGTTGGAATTTTGACGCGATGGAACCGTTGCGCTTGAGCTACCCATTGGAAGGTGTGACCGCCACGGACGACACCCGCGATGGAGACCCAGACATCACAGTGCTTTCCGGTGCATCGGGAGTACTTCGTCGATACACCGTTACTGATGACGGTTGGGTGGGCGGAACACCACCGGAAATCGCAGCATACAAAGCCGACCCAGGATCTGTTTTGCTGCCTCCAATCGATATTGACGACCGAGGGGCGCCCGAAGTTGCCGTGATCGGACCATCCGAGTCTGGTGAACAGAAGTTGGTGTTTTATGTGCTGGGGACACCACCCACAAAGTACCCACTCTCGTTTTACCCATTTCATGCCACTTTTGCGGATGTGGATGCCAACGGTGCAGACGATCTGATCGCACTGGAAGACAATGTCTTGAACATGATCAGGTTCAGCGCGGATGGAGAAAAATTCATCTCTCAATCCACACTGGGCATGGGTGATTCAGGTCCCATTGCTGCGCGTGATTTCGATGGCGACGGACTAGCGGATGTGGCCATTCTCTCCAATGGTGTCACCGTACGACACGGCGAGGTTCCAGAGATTGGTGGCTGGTCCGTGAAGTCCCACGGTATGCGCAGCTATAGCCTGAACCTTGTAGGACCCGTTTCCATCGACGACTTCGACGGAAACGGAAAACTGGATGTAATCGCAGTCAGCCAAGGGTCAGAAGCACCCAAGATCAAAGGGTGGTTCTTCGTTGAAGACGACGAAGGTCTCCCTGCTCTACAATCCATTGGTGGCTCCATCGAAACCGAACCTGGAACGGCTCTCTTGGACTACACCCGATGTGACAACAACATTTATGCACTGGTCGGCAATACGGTCAGCCGCACACTGTATCGAGTCAAAATCAACACAGGTGGCACGTTCAGCCTCAGCAATTCTTGGGGAGGAAAAGAAGTCGCCAGCAACGCACTGCACATCGCATGTGGCGTCGTCAAAAGTGGTGTCAACGGTGTGGTGGTTGCCAGCAACTCAGGAGACTGGACAACCTACAAGAATGACTCAACCGCAGAAGACACTGGAAACGTGGGGCCCACTGGGGGAATCGTACTGGGTGATACAGATGGCGATGGCGTCGATGAAGTCTTTGGCTGCGACACAGCAGACTGCGAAATGATTGCCTTTGATGCGGACGGAGACGGAAGCGATGAGATCCTAGAAAGTGGTACTGGAATCACCCAGACCATGGGAACGATGTCCACACAAGATGTGGATGGCGATGGACGACTCGACCTGCTCACCTTCGATGTGGACTCAGGAACGCTCTCTATTCAACGTGGAATGGACAATGGGATTGCCCCCGCATTCGGAATCCGA
>PALY01000055.1 GCA_002707085.1 Deltaproteobacteria bacterium | reverse complement strand
GATGCGGATGGCTGTCCAGATGAATTGAACCCAGTTCGGATTTTGTTTCGCGACCCTTACGGCTATCCAGTGGACGGTGCGATCGTAGAAATGATCAATGAAGACGATGACACTCAGGCAGAAGGAGGCGCCAAGTTTGAACAACTGCTGACCCCTGGCGTTTGGTCTGTATCCGTCGATGCACCAGATTTTGAACCGTTTGAAGAAGAGTTTACTGTTGAAGAAGGTGCCGCCTTGGACTTGGTGTTCGTGATGGAACCCTTAGCGCCACCACCCCCCGTACGAGTGACCCGCGCAGCGATCCGAATCACGGACAAAATTCACTTTGAAGTCAATTCGGCCACAATCAAGGCAGAGAGCCATGGCCTGCTCCAGGCCATTGCCGAAACCATGGCGAGCCACCCAGAAATCCTTCGTGTACGGGTAGAAGGACACACCGATAGCCGTGCTTCTGATTCGTACAACATGACATTAAGCCAGCAGCGTGCAGATGCTGTTCGCGACTTCTTGATCAACATGGGTGGCGTGGATGCATCTCGGCTGAAATCTGAAGGCCGAGGAGAGCGTGAACCTCTCGATGCCCGAGAGATTCCAGATGCATGGGAACTCAACCGCCGCGTTGAATTCATGATTGAAGATCGAGGCCAATAGCCTCGGGGTTCTACATCTTTCCCGCAGATAAGTACCAGTTTTTATTGGGCATGGAAGGGGTGATGCAGAGGAAAGTTTGGGCGCGTGGTACCCTGCAAGGACTGGAGGTCATGGGGTGTTCGGCGGGTTCATTGTATGGATGCTTGGAATGGCCCATGCGGGACCATTTACGCACAAAACCATGCAAGGGCCGTGGCCTGAACGTCAGGTGCAGCGAGAACTGGTACTGCCCAAGGGGTGGCTGGAGCTTGGACTGGCTGTTGATACCAAACGGTCGGACCAATACCGTGGGTCCGATGGAGTCATCCGGCCACAGCCTCCCGGAGTTGATTGGCGCTATTCCCGTTTGTGGTTGGAACTTCGTCAGGGGTTTTCTAATCGAGTCAGTTTGTATGCTCGTATTCCTTGGGTGATGGCGGAACTGCAACCTGTGGGTGGAAATGAAATCCAAACCTTGGCCATGGGCGATGCGCATACAGGCCTGGTTTTTCAACCATGGGAAACCGGTCCACACTCCTTTGCTTTCTCTGCTGACTTGAAAGCGCCCAGTGGGGTTGAATGGCCTTCAGCGGCGGGCGGCCCACAGCAGACGGGTTCCTTTTTGACGGGTACGGGCATCACCAATCTTGGTCTGTTTGCGCACGGAAAAGTGGTGGCCGGTACGTGGGGTTCAGCTTCGTTGGATGTGGGCTATGTACATAAGTTTGCAGCGATTGTTGGCTATGTCACCCAGGTAGATGGGTTTGGGAATGGATACCTAAACCCGGGCAATGAACTGCGATTGGGTGGTGCTGTAAGTGGACAAATTGGTTCCATGGTGGCGGTCACTACGGGTGCGAAATGGTGGAGTCAGGGTGAAGCGCAGTTGGGTATTTCTGGCCCCGGAACCACGAGCCTGGAATTGAGTCCCATTCGACACACGGCTGGTGACTGGTTGGATGGAAGTGTGGGGGTCAGTGTGGAACCCAGCCAACACTGGGAATTTGAATTTACGGCGGAGCAACAGTTGATGGGTTCGGATACCCGCACCTTCGCACATTTGGGTCTTGAAGAATTTTCACCTCAGCCTGGTTGGCGGTGGGGACTGCGCATGGTGTCCCGATGGTAGGTGCATGGCTTTTGGCAGGCTGGATGTCGGTCGCTCAAGCGGCGGGTGGGTATGACTACAATCATCCCGATGTTCGTTGGGAAACCCTGGAGACGGAACACTTTTACATTCACTGGCCCGAGTCCAAGGCGGAAAAATCGGACCCTCATTGGTTCACAACTTCGTTTACAGCGGGTCAGTTGGCCCGAATCGCAGAAGATGCGTACCCGAAAATCTGTGGCCAGTTCAACTACTTCCCTTCAGAAAAAGTCCATGTCGTCGTGTACGACCAAGACAATGGTTGGGAAGGAAATGGGTTCGCGATTGCGGAATATGATTGGACGGGTTTTGCTGCCCGTTGGGGGCCTGTGTTTCGGCAGCGCGGTCGAGCAGAATTCCTCGAAGATGTGTTTGTCCACGAATTCGCGCACATCGTCAGCCTGAAAGCGTATTTACCGTGGTCGGAAGGAACAACGGGTTTTCAGATCGGTGGTTTGTCCGAAGATGAAGAATGGATGAAACGCTGGGGGGTCGACCCCAAGCCACCGGTCAATGCGGACATTGGTTTCGACTTAACCATGACTGCACATGCACCTTTTTGGTGGGCGGAAGGGGGTGCGGAATACTGGTCAGAACAGGCGGGAACCAACGTTTGGGGAACCAGTCGTGAAGCATTTTTGCGGATGACGGTTCACGAAGACCGTGTGTTGAGCATGGAGGAGTGGACCACCCGAAACGATAAAAGCGGCTTTAGCGGTGAGCGTGGATACAACCACGGCTATGCGTTCGCCCGATGGTTGCATGAACACACCGGTGAAGCGGGTGTGACCAAAATGGCGGCAGAGAGTGCAACCCGTTGGCATGGTTCATGGGATGCGGTGGTCGAAAAGGCCACCGGACAGTCGATGGCGACGCTGTACGGCGGATGGCGTAAACATTTGGACGCTCATTATGGTGCGCAAATCACGGCCATTGAAGAGAAGGGTGTCGTTGCTGGGCGAGAGCTTGCGTTGGTGGAGCCTCCTTGGGAGCGGGCCGACGCCGAATGGAAAGCCTTGAGTAAGAAGGCGCGTGATGAGGCCATGGATGGCCGGTCTGCATATCAAGAACTGAGTCGCTATTCGCCCGATGGAAAGATGGTTGCATGGTTCGATGAAGGCCTGAATGTTCGCCAAATTCGTCCGAGTCAATGGGGCGCCCTTGGTGGCGGCTATGTCGATGCTGAGGACACAGACGCTCTACGTAAATGGGAAAAGAGGACCGTCTCTGAAGGGTGGGCCAGCTACAGTCGAGTGGCCTGGTCTCCGGACAGTCAGCAGTTGGTCGTTGTGGGGCCAGAAGACTTCAACCGAAAGTCGGGTTTGAGTCGTTGGGCGATGGACAACGGGATTGGTTTCAATGCAGATGGCTACAATTGGTCACAGCTGATTCGCGGTAAAGTCACCCAAGAGAATGAGTTTGGCATTTCATGGGAGCCGGTGCCGAATACACTGCGTGCAGTCGAAGCGGCTTGGTCGAGAGATGGAAAACAGATTGCATTTGCTCGATACGGCGATGGGACACACAACCTGTGGACAGTCGACATGGATGGGGGGAACCCCAAACAACTGACTCAGTTTGATGATGGTACACAGGTGCAAGGCATCAGTTGGGCGCCCAACGATTCGGGGTTGCTCGTGAGCCTGTTTCACGCCCATCAACAAGATTTGTGGTTCTACAAGATCGATACCGGTGAATTTTTTCGGGTCACAGACACGAAATACACCGAGACGGATCCAGTTGTGGGGCCGGACGAATTGGTTTGGTTTTCCAGCGATTTTGATGGTGTATACAACGTGTACACCTACGATACTGAGACAGGAGAAGTGGTCAGGAAGACCAACTTGATTGGTGGCTCCTATGGTGTCGACCCAACGCCTACAGGCGACCTGTTGTACACAAGCTTCACAGGGCATGGTTTTCGCATTCAAGCGATCAAAGCCGATGAACTGTTGAATGAAGTGGTTGACTACCCTGGGGTCTGTTCAAAAGGCCAATGCGAAAATGTGGACGCGTACTTGGCGAAAAAACCAGATGGTGTGGATGCCGTCAAGGAAAGCAAAGCCTACTCTCCGTGGAAAGGCTCTATGCCTTTGAGTGGTTGGCCGGTTTTGCGTTCGACCGACAAGAATGTGGAAGCGGGGGCTGGCTTCTATCTGGGCGATTTTGTTGAAAAGCACTATTTCGAGGGTGAGTTCACCCTGGGGAAGGACAAGCTTCTCTCGTTGTCCTATTGGAATGGGCAATTCTGGCCCAACCTGAACATGGGCTACATGCGGTACACCTATAAGGGCCACTATGGGTACGGCGAAGACGCCGATGGCTTGGGTGAGACGCCGGAAATGACGGTGGTGGACCTTAAGTTTGAGCAAGCCAGTGATGATGTATGGCTGTATGCCAGCTACGTGGCATCCGATGCCTTGTGGCTGGGATTGGGAACCGACGCATCACGCTATGCCTTTCGTGACACCGGCGATGGTCCCAATTGGGTGCCGTTTACCTTGCATGCGGGCGTGGGTGCGTTCTTGGAGTGGAGTCCGTGGTCGGACTACTCGGGTGATCAGTGGATCAACCCCCGTGGCGGTCGCCGCTTGTACATGGACTACAATCACCGCTGGACGCATGTGGTGGATGGTGAAATCGCAGGCGCCGTGTACGACGACGGTGAACGAATGGATGACTACGGCTACCATCAGGTCACCGGGTCGTACACTGAATATATTCCACTGACTTTGGGACTATGGGACCACGGCACCTTGCAGTTGGATTTTGAGGGTGGGTGGATCAACCGTAATGTCATGGGCTGGGATGAATTTATGGCCGGTGGCCGACATCCATACCATTGGGGCAATGGAACGATTGGCAACAACGTTCAGTTCTCTGGGTACGAAGGCTACAGTCTGACGGGTGAAACGATGTTGATGGCCAATGCAGGCTACCGTTTCCCATTGCTGCGAAACATGAATTGGATGACAGGGCCTGTGTATACCGAGTCGATGTACCTGCAGATTTTCGGAACTGTGGGCAACCTGTGGTCGTACCGGGTGGACGGTGATTCTCATGTGGAGGGCTACAGTGTCGTTCCAGATGCGGGGAGTGGTCGGGTCCGGCGTGAAGTTCCATTCAAGGATTACGCTTCGAAAAACAGTCCCATTGGAGAGCCAAATTATTTCCTTACGGACATTGGTGCAGAGCTGCGTGTTCGCAGTTTCATCTGGAATGATTTCGATTGGGACTCGTTTATTCGGGTTGCATACGGGTTTCAGCGAACGGCAGGCTATGGCGACGTGAATGCGGATTTGATTCAATCTTCCGCAGCCAGAGATGCAGCTTCAGAGCTGTCTGGAGAGGTCGAAGAGTCCACCTTGCGTGTGTACCTTGGCATCGGGACGGGGTGGTGAAATGTTGATCTTCCTCATGATTTTGGCTTGTATTCGCCCATCCGATCAGTACGATGTGACCCTTCATGGGGCAGGTACCCAGTTGGATCAAATGGAGGCACCGCCAGCGGCCATGGGCGGCCGGATTGAGTTGGCCCGGTATACCTTGTCCGGGAGCAACCTTGGGTATGGAGTCACGGGGCTGTTTGGAGATTCGCCGCGAGCAGATGGGAAGCAATTTGTCGTTGGAACGGCATCCTTTGGCTATCCATCTGTGACCATGTTTGATCGGGAATCGGCCTTTCTGAGTCCGGGTCCGACTGCGATTGATACATGTGTGGTCCGTCCACCCGCACAAGGTACTGGAGGCCCCAGCGAATATGTGGATGTGGGTGATGCCGTTCTGTTTTCTACATCAGGTAGGACCATGGTGGCGCTTGAGCGGGATCCTGCTTCTCACCCCAGGCCTGCAGGCGAAAGTTGGTATGTTGGGTATGGCGATGCGTTGATGCCCATGATTGAGGACCATCCCCATCTTCCAGACACATGGAAGCCTGGCGCAAGTTGGTCTGTGACCTTTCCGGGGACGGTGCCTCCCGCGGAAGCCACCTTTGGTGCCATCCCGTATCCTTTGACCGACACATTGGTTCATTTACCGCCAACCTTGGATGATTTTTCCATCGCTGGGGCGCCAATTCGTTCACCCAATCATGGTTACAACCGGGCGGGTGAGTGGACTGGAGAGGACGATGATGTGCGGTTTACCGGTCCATTTGTCACACCCATGAGTCTTACGTGGACTCCATCTCGTTCATTGGGCAACATCACCCTTGTGGTTCGGTTGCACGGGGAAGGGGTTGAAGGCATTTGTGATTGCACGTCTGAGTGTGAAGAAGGGTTTTCATGTGTAGATGGAAGTTGTGTGGGCAACGACGGTGCGAGTTGGAATGTTCTTGCTGAACTGGCGTGTACAGTCGCTGATGATGGCGAGTTTGAGATTCGTCCTGAACAGTTGGCGGGAATCTGGACGCAGGTGGAATGGCTGGACGTAGCGGGTTCTACATTGTCCATTGCGCGCATCAATGAAGGAACCACGTTTGTCCCGGATGTGTTGACCTGGAATGGTAAACGTGTGGGCATATCACCGGTACGGGTGCGGGCGGCCGACATTCTTGTCACGCGACTGGAGGTCCCATGATTCTCTGGATGATGGCGTGTACATTGGCTCCATACTCGGACTATTGGCCGGACAAGTCTGCGTACCCAGAAATTACCAGTTTGAGTCCATCTGTCATTGATGGCCGTGCCGGTGGCCAAGTGGTCACCATTAGTGGAAAACGTCTTGGAAACACACTGACAGTCGTTGTGGGTGGCAGGAATGCAGAGATTGTCAGCGCGGGTCCGAGAACTGTAATGGCGCGCTTGCCTGCGCTTCCCGCCGGGCCTGAGAAGTTGGCGGTTAGTTTGGTCACAGGGCAGGGCGCAGCGACACGCGAACGTGCCATATCGGTCGATGCTGGCGCCCCTGATTTTTGGGGCAGCGAAGTTTCCAGTGTAAGCATTGTTCGAGTGGACTGTCCCATTGAGGGATGGGGTGTGTTCGCTGATGGTGAAGAATACCCCTATGGCTGGTGTGGGGCTGACATGGGCTATGCGTCCGCCGAAGCGTGGCTTGGTGCAGGCCCTCAGCCTGGATTTGCCGGCGAAATCGGTGGCATGACCCCCCTGTCGCAGTTGCCGGCTGTTGGTGGTGTACGCATTTTTGGAGCCGACGACCGCAAACCTCCTGCCGTTCCTCTTGTGTTTTCTGCGCATGGAGACCGAGAGGAGATTCGGGTGCGGACTGAACGTGACTTTGCTCGCGATATTGACTTCATTATTGAGCGGCAGGACTTGTTGGAGCAGACCTACTATTGGTCTGACAGCATTACAGAATGGCCCGGGCCTTGGGTTTCGCTGTATGACGAGGATGAATGCTGGACTGGTGACCTCGATATGGTTGAGGGCGGGGGCAATGAACTGGTCGTCGATGGAGATGCTTCTGGAGCGATGGCGATGACCATGGGTTTTGGTATCGTAGAAGAGTATGAGGACTTCACCTACGAAGATTGGTCGACCACGGGGACGGCAGCGATTCNGTCGGTAGAGGGTTCGACCATTGTGGGTGGTCCATCCGGAATTGATCTTGCCTACGACATGGACTCTGGTTGGTTTTTGCCCTGGGGTGTTGCGGGGGTTGTTGGCGCTTCGGATATTCCGTCTGCCGAATACGCAATCGAGATGGTCAACGCGAAGGGGCAGAAGCGTCATTTAGGAGACATTGAAGGGCCCACGTATCTTGATTTGTGGGATACCTGGCCTGATCTGACGGTGGGCTACGCTTACGTTGATTTGAACGAGCCATTGGAGGTGTCATGGACCCCAGGTCCCCAAGGGGCAACGCCCACCTTTGTCGTGGTGGAGATGGCAGTCTACGATACGGATATCGATGACCCGAATTGGCAAACTCAGGTCGCCAGGATCGTGGCTCATGGAGACGATGCCACGGGACTACTGGTGATTGCGCCCGAAGATCTGCAAGCATTGCNGNAGGCGCCCAATCAATGGGATGAGTGGGGCGAGGCGACCGGCTACTGGGGAGAAATGACCATTGCCCGGCACCAGTTCCGTAAAGTGCAGGTGGATGAAGGCGACATGGTGATTGACTTTGTTCATGCCATCACTGGGCCTGTTTTCATTGGGCAGGAAGAGCCTGAAGAATAGCCACAACATTTTGGCTGTATCGTTGCTGATGGGCCATCATGTTTGTTTGACCCTAAAAGCCGTTTGCCGATCACAAAGCGAGTCCCACCGATCCAGTTTGTAGGTTTCGACAAGTTGTGTGATGCGAGCGGTGTACATTGGATCTGAAGCGTAGGTCGGAGCCATTTCGCTCAGGAAGGCACGCCAATTTTGCCGATGAGACATGGCGCTCGCATATCGGATGTCCGTCGCCAGCAGCTTGCTGTGATGTGCCAGGCTTTCTCCCATGTCTTCATAGGAACGAAAACGGGCGCGGACAATGTGAACGCCTTTGGGGCCATGTTCAAGTGTGGGTAGCGCCACGGAGGACTGCGCCCCCGTGGCTTTGACGCCAAATAGGTTGTTGTGTTGTGTCGCGAGTCGCGACCGGCCCCATCCACTCTCTTGAATTGCCTGGGCCATGATGATGCTCGGTGGGAGCTGCTGTGTGCGCCCACTATTGAGGGCGGCGGGTGCGATACGGGAGAGAAAAGCACGTCGATGGTCGTCAGGCCAAGCGTCAGTGGCCAAATCGACCAGCAACTCGCCGGCACGCTCGCGGAGGACTGGGTCTCGTGCATCCTGATACACGGATAAGATGATTTCTTCTCCACGTGCGGGGTCATTTTCGTGGACCAACCGACCGTGAGCAATCCGTTCCATGACNGTNCGGCGCCCTTGAATNATGGGGTCCGCTTGCATGGCTGTNTTGGGTGATGTTTTGAGGGCNANCTTCTCTCCAATCTGATGACTCAGGGTGGGGATGGCACTCATGAATATGAGGGTCAGTGCGAGGCGAAGAGAGAGACTTGTGCGTTCCATAGTATTGCTGTCGGATCGGACAACATTAAACCTTAGCCTTAGCCTATTCATTGACATGTCAATAACTACGTAAGGGTCAATGAATTCATTCACTTAGATTGTGGAAAAGGTATTAATTGTTGTTGGCCATTGGGGATTGGCTGTCTTTCGCTCGTTGAATTACTCCAGTATGCGATGAGCAATCCAGTGGTCCATTTCCAGATTGGTGGTCGCAACGCAGCAAAGTTGCGTGGCTTCTACAATGAGGTGTTCGGGTGGGAGGTCGATGAAGCAACTCCCATCGGCGGTATTCGTACACACGCGGGCACGGGTATCGACGGAGGGTTGCACCAAGTGGATGAGACGCAGGCCCCGTATTTGGCCGTATATGTGGCTGTGGACGACCTTGAAGGTACGGTTGCCAAGGCAGAACAGAACGGAGCCAAGATTATTGTGCCTCCAACCGATGTAAACGGTGTGGGTTCTTTTGCGATGTTTACGGACCCAGAAGGGAACTGCATCGGCCTTTGGCACCACCCAGTCATGTAATCATCCCCCCTTGGGGGACTCGTTTTGGCTCTGAGTTGATATTTTCGACACACTCAGCCCCTCTCTCCACATCGCAATGAGTCCGACACCCGTGACGGGTACAAAACTCACGGCCCAAAACACAAGCGCAAAAGCACCTGCTGGGTCTGGTGCAATCCCCCACAAGGTCATCGTGACAACTGTGGCTGCGATAACCGTCACATTGCCCACTTGGGGCAGCACGGATGCGAGCGCGACGGCCACTCCCGTACAACACGCTGCAGCAAAAGACAGTTCAAAGCCGAACGCCAAGAATAGGACCCAAATGGCCATTGCGCCATTCACCCAGATGCCGATGCTCAATGCGGCCGAAGTCCACAAGCTGCGTTTGTCTCTGGATGAACCGAGGCCGGCCACAAACCCGTCAAACAATGAAAGAAACGGCGGGCGGGCAGGGGATGGCACGATGGAGAGAATCCGAACAAATAAACTTCGAGCAGCCTGTTCTCGTGTGGCCAAGACGAAAAACGTTGTCATGGCCAACAAGGCGATACAGCCGAGATAGCCACCGTACTTGTACAGGTTGAAGATGAGTTGTTCATCGCCGGGTACTTCGGAAATGGTCAAGACCATCAACAACAAGATGCTGACCAAGCCCAAAAGGTCGAACACTCGTTCCATGACATTGGTCGCGATAACGCCGCTCATTGAGTACCCAGTACGCCGAACAGCCACAAAAGGTTTTGCGATTTCACCTGCGCGGAAACCAATGGTGTTGACCGCCGCTCCAATGACTGTGGCGGACCATAGATCCAAGATTTTCCCTTCAGTTCCAAGGGGGCGCAGCAAAATGGACCATCGCAAGGCTCGAATGTAAAATTCCACGAGTAGAAGCGTGGCGGCAAGGCCCACCCAGCCCAAATGTGCGTTGTTCAATTGAGTGAGCAAAGATGGCCAATTCATGTCCTTGGTGGTGGCCAATGCCCAAATCAANGCAATNGACATGAACAGAGCCACAAGGGTTTGACTGGTTTTCTTTCCCATCACTTCCCACCATATCGGACGGTATAGGAATGGCACAGTCGGGGCTGTTCGGCTACTGGCGCAGAGCGCTACACAGGAGGCGACATGGGACAATTTTCAGTGGTTGGACTTGGCAACGCGATCATGGACGCATTGGTGCGCGTTCCAACTGACGATGTCCTAGAGCAATTTGAACTTCCTCGTGGCCAGATGACCCCCGTGGATGATGCACGTTGGAATGAAGTGTATGAAACCGTGAAGGGTCATGGGGTTGAAATGGCATCCGGAGGTTCATGCGCCAACACGATTGCTGCATTGGGATTAATGGGTGCTGAAGTGAGCTATGCAGGACGTATCGGCGACGATGATATGGGCCAGGCTTATACAGAATCATTGGCTGAAGCTTGTGGCGGGCACTCATTGCAAACCACCAGTGAACATCCAACGGGCAAATGCCTATCGATTATTTCTGCCGATGCAGAGCGCACCATGCTTACCGACCTTGGTGCATCGATAACTTTGCCAGGACTCGACCCGTTTGATGAGCGAATCCGGGAGAGCGAAATTCTTCATGTGACTGGATATTTGCTGTTGGGTGAACCCATGGCCAGCCGGTGCATGGAAGCCATCGCAATTGCAAATCAAGAAGAGATTTTGGTGAGCATTGACTTGGCGGACCCTTTCGTTGTGAATCTTTGTAGAGATACCTTGAAGCACATCATTACGGAGTTCGCAGACATCGTCTTCATGAACGGTGAAGAGGCTCGTTCATTGTTGGGATGCGATCCGGATGAAGCGGCGGAAATCCTTTCCGAAGATGTTGCCCATGTCATTGTGAAGGTTGGATCTGAAGGGTCGATTGTGCGGAATGGATCCGCTGTGTCTCGAATCGGTATCCACCCGACCAATGCCATTGATACAACCGGAGCGGGCGACTCATATGCTGCAGGCTATCTGTATGGCCTAAGTCAAGGCTGGACTCCTGCACGCTGCGGAGATCTCGGTGCCAGGGTGGCATCTCTCACAGTTGGACAGGTGGGGGGTGTGTGCCGGGACCGTCAAGCCTTGGCAGATGCAATCGCTGCGGCAGGTACGTGAATCTACCGGTTGAAGTCATCGAAGCTGTTCGAGAGGGCAGGTGTGCGATTTTTGTGGGCAGTCGTTTCGCAGCAGAGGCGGTTGAGTTGGCTGGGGATGTTCCGCTGGATGGGCGAGCCTTGGCCAAGGCGCTTGGCTGGAAACCACCACGGCCGTTGCCTGGGCGCAGCCGCGGTCCAGTGACTCCCTCGGTTCAAGCAGCCGCGGCAGAGTATGAAGCCCGGGATGGACGCTCGGCGATGGAAGCTCGACTTGAAGAGTTGGTTGGTATTCAAGACCATTCTCCGACCCCTGCCCATGATGTGGTGGTGGCTCGCTTTGGTCGTGTTTTTACGACATCGTGGGACACATTGTTGGAGAAAGCTGCCGCCAATGCAGGACGGGCCTGCAGGGTGGTTGCCAGGTCGGAGCCCATCCCGGATGCTGAAGGTGATGAACTTATCTTGGTTCGGATGAGGGGTGCTTTTGGGAAGTCCGTCTGTGTCACAGATGGCGACCATTTGGCCAGCCCCATGACGGATGAGGAACGAAAGAAGCTTCGCAGTTTTATTCGGAAAAATGTCGTCCTCTTTGTCGGGTATCGGCCGGACGAGGAAGAGTTCGAAGTGCTGTTTGAAGAACTGACTGCAGCCTATGGCGGTGAACTTCCTCGGTGTCACCTGGCGGTAGCGCAGGGGCGGATTGACGACTATCAGTGGCAGCGCTGGGTATGGAGAGGGTTGTTACTATTTACCGCGGACCCTACCGAGTGTATGAAGGTTCTTGAGGAGCAGCTGAACGCATGTTGAGTCCATCAAAGATCATAGGAATTGGCAGTAACTATCGTCGGCATGTTGAAGAGATGGGTCGGAATGTACCTACAGTCCCCAAAATCTTCTTAAAGCCAACTTCTGCGATTATTGGGCCAGGTGATGCCATTGAGATTCCGCCTGGAACCGAACGTGTAGACCATGAAGCAGAACTGGGTGTGGTGATCGGTCGGACCATGACCCGTGTATCGGTGGCCGATGCTTTGGAATATGTTCGCGGCTACACATGTGTAAACGATGTGACGGCTCGCGACTTTCAGCGTGCGGATGGGGTTTTTGCCCGAGCCAAAGGCTTCGATACCTTTTGTCCGGTTGGACCCCGAGTTGTCTCAGACCTCGACCCGTCCGACCTACGGGTCCGTGCGTGGGTCGACGGCGAACTCCGCCAAGATGGTCGTACGAGTGACATGATTTTTGATGTGGCGACATTATTGAGCTTTGTGTCGCATGTGATGACCCTGGAACCTGGCGACTTGATGGCCACAGGAACACCGATGGGCGTGGGTCCATTGTTGCCGGGTCAGACCGTTTCGATAGAGGTAGAGGGTATTGGTCGCATCGACAATCCCGTCGTTTCGCGAACAGACCGGGAAAGCTGATGCAGAGTGTGATTACAGGCTTTATTGCAACAACGGTGCCGTTGTTGATGTACGGCATTGCATCGTGGACAAGGTGGCGGTTGGTGGGTGGAATCGCAACCGTCCTGATTGCCATCAGTGCCGCTTTTGGTCTTGGCGTCATGGGTTTTTCAGATCTGTGGGTGGTTCCAGTTGGAATCGGAATGGACCAAACTTTGATTCTGTTGGCTTTGTGGGTGGTGTTCGGAGCCGTAGCAAGAACGGCAGGTCCGCTGAATATCCCGGGTCCGCCACTCCTTGTGTCCATGATTATGGGCGCGACTTTGGGTGAGGTTCCCGCTGCAGCGATTCTGGGGGCCAGCGCACGTGACGCAAAAGGCGGCGCTCGTCTGGCTTTGGCTGCAGCAGGGGGTGGCATGATCGGCAGGGTGGGCGATCCCGCGTTGTTGGTATTGACCGAGTCCAGGCCCGATCTACTTGTGTTTCTCGCCCCATTGGGTTTGTTGTGTGCCTTGTTGGCTCGCCCTCGGAAGGAAGATCTGATTGTTGGGGATGAACAAAATCGGACGCGTACACTGCTGGTCGCAGCCGTGGCGTTACTCGCTCTGGTCCCTGGGATGGCTCCATATGCGCTTGGCGTTGGAATCATTGGATTGGGTGCTTTGGCCTCTGATCGACGTGGCCCCATTGAAATTGGTGGCTCCTTATGGAATGTCGGGGCGATCGTGTTGGGAATTATTGCCATTGTTGGTGGTGGAGTGGAGCAAGCCGCAGTCGGGCTTGAATGGGGTCAAGAATTGGGCGGTATGTGGGGTGCGCCGGCGCTAACACTTGTGGTTGCAATCCTCACAGCCCTGACAGATGCCACAGCGATGAGCGTGATTGGGCAGGGGATTGTAGATAGGGCCTTGTCACTCGATTCAATGGCTGTGGTCCCTGCAATGGCTGCCGGTATCGCCGTGGGTGGACTGGCTCCACTGATCGCAGCACGGGCGCTTCGTGCGGGCTGGAAACTTTGGCTTGGGCAAGTCGGGCTGGCCATT
>PALY01000054.1 GCA_002707085.1 Deltaproteobacteria bacterium | reverse complement strand
TTCTTCCTGATGGTGAACACACACGATCCACATCGTCCGTTTCACAACAGCACCTCTAAAGCGCAGGGCAAGTCAGGCAAAGTGACACCCAAACCGGGAAAACTGAAATACGACCAGGGTATGGATGAAGTTCCAGAACCGAGTCGAATTTTTCAGCCGGACGAAATCGTTGTACCAGGATTTTTACCTGACTTACCGGAGATCCGGGAAGAGATTGCCATGTATTACTCCTCGGTTCGCCGGGCGGATGATGTCGTCGGTCGAGTACTGAGCGAGTTGAAAGCCGCCGGCTTCGACGACAATACCGTGGTGATGCTCAAATCAGACCACGGTATCGCGGTACCTTTTGCAAAGACCAATGTTTATCGGCACTCGACCATAACGCCGTGGATTGTCCGCTGGCCGGGTAAGTTGAAACCGGGTTCCCATGACACGGAACACCTTGTGTCCGGAATAGATTTTGCCCCAACCATACTCGATATCCTGGGCATTGTAGCCATGGAAGGCATGGATGGAAGATCATTCCTACCCGTGCTAAATGGCCAAAAGCAGGATGGCCGTGATTATGTCTATACCCAGATCAATGCGATTGTCACGAAGGTTGACTACACCATGCGATCGATCCAGGGAAAGCGTTTCGGACTGATCTGGAATGCGTGGAGTGATGGGAAAAAGGAATTTAATAACGCGGCAATGCGTCGTGGCCTTACCTGGAACGCGATGGTCGATGCGGCCCAGACGAACCCTGCAGTTGCTGCCCGCGTGAAGCACTTCCAGTATCGAGTACCTTTCGAGTTCTATGACTACGAGAAAGACCCGGACGCGCTAAACAACCTGATCAACGATCCTGCATCAAAGGAGTTGATTCAGTCATATCGGTCAAAACTTGCCGAGTCTATGCGCGCGACGGATGACCCTGCNTTGGCAGGNTCCACGACGGATTTCATTCATTAGGCTTGAAGCAGTCATTGACCTTCAAAGTGCTGTTCGGCTAACGGCTTAATCTATTTAGGTCTTACCCGCAAGATTTCCGCGGTCGTTCTGAGATCGTCAACGGTCCAGGGTTCTACGGATAGTCCCGCTCCACATAGTGGGAATAGGATTGCTCCGCCGTAACAGTGATTTCTAATCTTGAATGCCCCTTTTTGCGCTTCCTCCCAATTCACGCAATTCATCCATAATAGGAACGAAATCTCCTTCTCGGATGATCCGTTTGTCTAATGTTATTCGCAGCTTTTTCTCTACCTCCTTTGTTTCGGGATGTCCCGCGAGGTTCTGCATTTGGAAAGGATCGTTTTTCAAATCATAAAGCTCCACGATCGGGCGCGGATATTGAAAGAAAAGTTTGCGATGTCGTTCGCTTAACCCACCTTGGTCTTCTTGCATCCTCTTCCAAACATCTGGACTACCGTCTTTTACACTCCCCATGTCAGCGGGGGAGTAGGGCCTATCGGGTAAGACGTTGTAAATGAATTGATAGTCTTTTGAAATGACGGTGCGGATTAGATCNAATCCATCGGATCGTGTCAGATAACCGCCTTGCCAGCTTCTCTCAGCGAAAACAAACTTCCGCGCTTCCATTTGCTCTCCGAGTAACGCTGGTAAGAAGCTCACACCAGTCATCTCATCGTTAGGTTTTAGCCCCGCCATTTGCAAAAAGGTTGGAGCCATATCCTCNCCACTGATCATGATATCGCTCGTTGTGTGTGATGCTATTTTGTCGGGCCANCTGACTATCAGCGGCACATTGATGCCGCGTGTGTAGAGCGTCCCCTTCCCGCGTAACAACGCCTCGCCATTGTCGCCCATGAAAATAACGATAGTATTGTCCTTCAACCCACGAGCTTCAAGAATGCTGTCGATTTGTCCGAAGGCCCAATCCATATCGCGCAAATCGGCGAGGTATCTGGCGTAGTCTTCTCTTACNACCGGGAGGTCGGGCCAATCAGGCGGAAGTTTTAGCTCATCGGGATTGATTCCCGAGATGTCTTTGGGCCACGGGCGATGGGGTTGGCTGAAACCGAAATATAGAAAGAAAGGTTGGTTCCCGGGGATTTTATCAAGGAGTGCAGAAAATGATTCCGGAACTTTCGGCAACGATTGGTTGGAAGTTCGTCTGACTTCGATATGATCGAATCGGTCGTCAACAAACATTTCAGATTCTTCGAATTGTTCTTTAATGTGCGGACGTACAAGGCCCCGGCCATGCAAATGGTGTCCCCGTCCGCCAAGTCCGACCCAATAACCATTCTGTTTCAGTATATCCGTGAAAAATAAGGTCTCTTTTTGANCGGGTTGAGCAAATCTTGATGTTCTCGTAGCGATCGGTGAGCGACCTGTAAAAATAGAAACTCGCGATGGTGCGCACTGCGGGGCCGTGGTATAGGCTCTTGTAAACACCATCGATTCTTTGGCCAAGGCGTCTAGGTGGGGTGTAATCTTAAATTTTAGGCTGTTCTCATCGCCATAGGCGCCCACATGCGGCACACTGTGATCGTCGGATAAGATGAATAAGAAATTGGGTTTCACCTTTTCGGCGCCCATCACCGGGATGCCAGATAGCGTGTTGATTGCGATTATTCCTGCAGCTGCCCCCAGGGCGGCAAGTTTAGTAAAAAGTCTTCTACCGTTGGCTTTTTTCTCGCTCCACTTTTCCATAACCGTATCTCTGACCCTCAGCGCGTTGGATGTTCGATGGTGATGTATTGATCCACTGTAATATTTTCTATCCTACTGGTAACGGGGTCCGACCCGGGCCACCACACGTCGATACTTTCGATCACATCGTCCTGACCCAGTCCGAAGTGCANTGTCGCGGGTCCATGCGATAGGTAGGCGTTGCCAAGCTGTACCTCCCCGATCTGCGCTCCCGATGCAGNCCTGACCGTCACCCGGGCGCCGATAGCCTCAAGNTTCTGTTCGATGCCAATGAGGTCAATACCAATGAAGTGATTATCGTTATCGTGATCGTTACGAAACACCGTGGGCGAGTTGCCATTGTTGGCAATGAATACATCGACCTTGCCATCGGTATTGTAGTCGGTGCAGATCAGACCACGACCCTGGGCGGTATGTGTCAGACCCAGTTCCGTCGCCCGGTCGGTAAAGGTGTCGTCGCCATTGGACATGAATAAACGTGACGGATCGTCTTCGAATTCCGGTTGCCCGGGCTCCTGATGTCCGTTGGTATGAAACAGATCCAGGTGCCCGTCGTTATCGAAGTCGGCAAAGCATGCGCCCCAGCCCCAGTCGCCCTCGCGTACCCCCGCTTCGTCCGTTACATCTTCAAAGCCAGCGGCAACGCCATTGTTGCGGTACAGACGATTCCCATTACGTACCGGTGGCGTCTCGGGTCGGTAGATGCTGGTGACAAACCAGTCGAGGTCACCATCCCGGTCGTAGTCGGCCACGGCATTCCCCATACCATTCTCGTCAGTAATTACCTCCGTCGTATCATCAACAAATATGTTGCCATTGTTCACGCTGAGCAGCACCTGGCTCGAGCCAAAATCATTGGCTAGCAGAAGGTCAGGATATCCGTCATTGTTGTAGTCGGCGAACACGGGGGTGAAGGTGTATGCCGATTCGATACCGGTATCTGTCGTTGCCGTGGCGATGGGTGTGCGAAATGTCTGATCCACGAATGTTCCCATGCCAGCGTTATCCCAGAGGTACTCGGTGAAGTTGTCGGTCCAGCCGGTGCCCCAGTGGGTAAAGAACAGGTCAAGGTCGCCATCCAGGTTATAGTCGCCAGCAGCCATGGACCAGGTCGGGCGTAAGTGGTTTATACCGGACACGTCGGTCCACGGTTCAAANTCCCCATTTCCGTTATTCTTGAAAACCTCGACGCCNTCGTACTGATTGGAGATGAAGTCCTTGAAGCCGTCCGCATCGATATCTACGAAGTAGCCGGCCAGATCCATTCCCAAGAGTTCTATGTTGGTTTCCCGTTCTACAAAAGTCTCGCCGTCGTAGCTGAACAGCCTTCCTAATGTGCTGTGCCCGTGGGCGACATACAGTTCCATCATGCCATCGTTATCGATATCGGCCATGCCCAGGCCACCGGCAGTTTTCTCCATTTCCGTGGGGTCGTCATTCTCCCAGGCGTCATAGCATAGCCCCAGGTCCGTGGTGACATTGGTAAACGTGTTGCTTCCTGTTGGCGTTGCGCAATGAGCAAGGGCAGGATCTACTNCTTCATCATCATTGTCGTTGTCACCCGAGTCATCGTCGACGGGTGGAGAGTTGTTTACAGAAGCGGGGGAACTAATTCCGCCGCCACCGCCGCCACAGGCAGTCAGCAGTAGCAGAATGCTGATGAAGATAAATCGTTGCATCAGGGATGCTCAATCGTAACGAGCTGGTCGACCGTTAGATTCTCGACTATACTGGCCGGATTGCCGGGTCCTGGCCAGCGAATGTGAATGCGACTGACCTCGTCATCTTCACCAAGGCCAAAGTGCAGCGTCTGTGGTCCCTGGGACAGATACCAGGTGCCCAGTTGTACTTCTCGGAGCTGCTCACCTGAAGCTGACTCGATGATTACGCGGGCACCGATTGCGTCGGGGTTTTCTCCTATACCAACCAGGTCAATAGCAATGTAGTGGTTATCGTTATCGGTAGTATTTCCATAAACCGTGGGTGCGCGGCCGTTGTTAGCAATAAAGATATCGATGCGACCATCGTCGTTGTAGTCAGCACAGATGATGCCACGTCCCTGTGCGGTATGGTCGACCCCGGACTCACCGGATTTTTCCGTGAACGTACCGTCACCGTTGGACATGAACAGCCGTGACGGATCGTCTTCAAAGGGATCAGCGAAATCCTCCGCTCCGTTGGTGTGGAACAGGTCGAGATGACCGTCGTTGTCGAAGTCGGCAAAACAGCTGCCCCACCCCCAGTAACCTTCGCGTACGCCGGCCTCGTCAGTGACATCCTCAAAATTGCCCAGACCATCGGCATTGCGATACAGCCGGTTGCCGTCCAGCGCGCCTTCGGCGTCTGACCCCTCCGGGTCGTGGATACTAGACACGAACCAGTCCAGGTCTCCATCTCGATCATAGTCGCCGACAGCACCGCCCATGCCACGCTGGTCGTTGATTACGTTCTTGACGGTGGCGTCGATGAAGCGGAGACCGGCCTCGTTGCGTAACACCTGACTGCGTTCAAAGTCGCTGGACACCAGCATATCCGGATAACCGTCGTTATCGATGTCGGCGAAGTTGGCGGTAAAAGAAAATTCGGGCATTAAGTCTCCCAGATTACCGGGTTCGCTGTCCACCGCGACAGTATCGCTGACGTCAAAGAATACGCCGTCGCCCTGGTTCTGCCACAGGTATTCCGTCAGTCGCTGCGCCGGATCGTAAAAGCTGCCCCAGCGGGTAAAAAGCAGGTCGACGTCGCCATCGACATCGTAGTCAGACGCGGCCAGTGAAAATGTTTTTCTCTCGTGGTAGATCTGTGAAGACAGCGATTCCGAGAACTGTCCTGACCCATCATTCATAAACACCTGAATAGCTTCGTACTGCACTGAGACAAAGTCCTTGAATCCATTGGCATCGATATCGACGAAATAACCGGCCCGATCCATGGTGGACGGGTCGATCCCGTTGTTGTTCTCGAGTCGAGCGAAGCGGGTACCGTCATAGCTAAACAGACTGCCGGTTTCGTTACGTCCGTGGGTCACATAAAGCTCCAATTGGCCATCGTTATCGATATCGTCCAGGGCAACGCCACCGCTGAAAGCGCCGAGTTCCACCTGTTCGATTTGAGTGACCTGGTAGTCTAGGCCCAATGCACTGGTTACGTCCTGGAACCGGGCAACGCCGCTGGCAAAATCGTCCCGAATGGGAGTGTCGTCCGAATCGTCGCCGTTGTTACCGCTGTTTGCAGGTGGCACCGTCGAATCGCCCCCACCTCCGCCACCGCCACCGCCACCGCAGGAGGAAAGTACCATAAGAAAAAAAAATACTAAGTGGTGCATGTTTAAAGCTTGCTGCAAAAAAAACGCACCAGGGGCGATTACCCGCGGTGCGTTTAAGTTAGTTTCGGCGAGCTACATGTTTTGCCAGCTGATCTGAATACCGATTTCTCTAGGTTCAACCATGGTCCCGTAGGGGCTTCCGACACCTTCCCGTGGTGACCACTGGTGCAGCGCTGCCTGATCAAGCGCATTCTGTGCGTAGCCGGATACCCGCCAGGCTGAATCGGCTGACTGCCAATTTGCCCGGACGTCCCAGCGGGTGTAGTCAGATACCGCGTACGCGTCTACGTTACCGTGTTCCACGAACTGCTTGCCGCGGTAGTTCCAGATCGTCAGCAGCTCGAGCGAGCCCCAGTCTGCGGCGATCGGTACATCGTACGCCAGCGTCAGAGACGTCTTGTGCTCGGGCGAGTTCGGCAATTGCTTGCCATCGAACTCGATCTCGATACCGGTGCCCCAGTACCGATGCACCTGCGGGTCGCCATTGCCGTCAATATACTCATGGAACTGAAATCCAACCTGGGCGCCTGGGAGGCTGAATGGGTAGATTGAAAGGAAGGGACCAATGTTGGTATCCAGGTAGTTGTAGAACCCGCGTAGCGAGAGGCGATCGGTAATTCTCCAGGCGCCTTCAAGCTCGATACCGTTAATTGTGGTGCCGTCAATCGCCTGTGTCGATCTGGTCGTCGCGCCGCCCTCAGGATCTGCCGCGATTTCGTCGGCTGACTTGAAGCGACCGGCTACTACCCAGTACTTGCTAAAGTCCTGGTGAAAAACCGTCGCAGACAATTGCAACGCATTGTCGAAGTAAAGGCCCTTGGCCCCAAGTTCGTAGTTGGTCATTTGCTCGGCTTCAAACCAGAATTCATCTAGGCCTGCGCCTTCCTTCAGGCTGAAGGCTCCCTTAGAACCACCCGGCCGATAGCCCGTGGAGATACGGCCGTAGATCATGACATCGTCATTAGGACGATACTGCGTGCCAATGTTCCAGGTCGTGTCGCTCCATTTCCCCAGGGCCTTGCTGGGAATGATGTCGCTTCCACGCACGCCCCACTGCACGACTGCAAAATAATCCTCACAGGTCGAGGTATGGTTGCAGCGGGAGAAATCCACACCGGAAAGACCAAAGGCGGTGCCATTACCCTGCTGGTTCTGCCCTTTTTTGTCTTCATCATGACGAATACCACCGAAGAATGTCCAGGTATCGTTCATGACGTATTCGCCATTGAAGTAGATCCCCGTGTACTCGTTCCAGTTAGTTGCCGTAAAAGCAACCCTTTGACCATTGAGATTCGAATGGAAGTTTGTGAGGCCACTGATTGAGAAGTTCACCAGTTCCGGATCGCCAGGACAAGCGTACACGTTTTGCAGGTTAGCGACTCGGGCCCGGGGTTCATTATTGGTGTAGAGATCACGCAACAGGAAGTTCTTTCCGCCGCTCAAGCTACCCCCGGAGCCATAAAGGGCCTCGATATTCTCACGACAGGCAGCCGAGGTGTCGTTGTACAGCCAGTCGTTAACACGAGTACCCCTGGTACCGTTCCCATGGTCGAACGTCCTGCTATTGGACGGCCGCTCGCCGTCCAGATAATTGACACCCACCGTGAAATTGAACTTACCGTCATAGTTTGAGGTCAGTGTGATCTCATGACTGCTCTGCTCCGACAGGGCGGCGCGGTTGAGGCGAGAATCGTTAAAGGAACCGTCGCCGCCACCATCAAGGGCACAATATTGGCTGGTCTGACCCGCCTGCAGCATGCCGCTCAATACCTTCGGGTGATTGGCAGGGCAGACGCCGCCTCCCTCGCGGGGCAGCTGGTCACTGTCGTTCAGGGTCTCGTTGACGATATCGTGATAGCCAAATTTATAGGTCACATCGAGGCTGTCAGTTAGCGCGAATATTGCTTCCAGAGAGAAGTTTTCGGATTCGGCATCCTGGAAGATTGGTGCGTTGAAAGCGACCTTCCACTGCAACTCATCAGGGTCGCAGATGATACCGAATTCATCCCGTGTGCCGTCGTTGCTGATGTTCGAACAGTTAGTGACCGATGGCGCGGCATCGGCGCCAAAAAACGGATTCGCCTGCGGTACTTCCTCGTCGGTGATGGGGTCTCGCCATATAGCGGGTTCGCCGTTGCGGTCCAGCAGGAACTCATTGACCGTGTCGCGCGCGCCCAATGGCAGTGATACCCAGGGTGTACCGTCGTCTGTCTGGTAGGTATAGCGAGCGGTAATGTCCCAGCGGTCGTTGGTCCAGCGCAGACGCGGCGTCCAAATTACCTGATCCGGCTTACCGCCGTCAGCGCCGCCGGGATAGACATTTTCGATCATGCCGTCACCAGTGTAGGTGGAGAGGCCTAGACGATAGCTGAAATTCGTGTCGCCAATCGGCCCGCCAAAGGCGAGCTGGAAACGCTGCGTCGAGATATCGGTGATCTCCGCGTTGACGCGCATATCGAAGGTATCCGTCGGCTTGCGTGACCAGAAATTGATGGCGCCGGCGATCGACGCCTTGCCTCCGGTGGTGCCCTGCGGGCCCCGGGTCACTTCGACCCGTTCCATGTCGAAAGTGCTATCGGTTGCGTAGCTCAGGTTCGTATAGACGCCGTCAATATAATAAGCCACGGAGACGTCCTGGAAGAAGCTGATGGCGCGGTCGTTACCTATACCACGCATGGCATAGTGACCGTCCTCACTCTTACCGGCACCCTGAGTGCGGTTACCTTTCTGCAGACCCGGGACCAGTACTTCCAGGTCGTCAGAATTCTGGACGCCCAGTTTTTCGATCATCACGGAGTTAAAGCCGGTGACGGTCATGGCGCGGTCGAGGACATTGACTTCACCACGTTCACTGGTGACGACAATCTCCTCGATATAATTTTCGCCTTCTGCCTCCTCGGCCGAGAAAGCAGCTGGAAATCCCGTTAGCGTGAGTGCGATTCCCAATGAGACAATTTTTAGGTGCTTCATTTTCTTCTCCTAACCAAAATTTTGTAGTGCGCCAAAAACAAAGGTGTCTAACTCAAGTTGAAGAGACAAAACCTCCCTTAAGGCTGCTCGTGGAAACATAATGCACCGATTGTTTCAGGTTTCCAAGAAACTTATAGATNGTTGACTATATAAAGTGTTCGACTCCCCCCTAGGGGACGCCATAAATCCCCTGCAGCCCTTTAGAATNAAGAGGGTTGGTTTTTAAAAGCGCTTGGGGACTACCATTTAGACTACCAACTGTTTCCGCCGTGATTTTTACTGCATCAGCAGCCGTTGCTGATCATGCTGGAGCATGAGCCTTTCGAATTCTTCCTGACTCATCTGTTCCGGGGTTTCATCGTTCGCTATCGCTCCACCAAGTCGCATCGCCTGAGCGCCGGCTTATTGAGCTGTCGCGCCATGATATCTCAAGCGAAAAATAATACTTCCAATAGAAAGTGATGTTGCAGTAGAGGTGAGAANTGGCAGCCACTGCAACATCATGAAAAGATCAAGGTTATGCTAGGTTTCGTAACCTGAAATAGCTTTTATTTCTAAATAGTCTGTGAATCCATGTGGCCCCCACTCTCGGCCGTTTCCGGATTGTTTGTATCCACCGAAAGGCAAATCGTGCCCAGGATTTGCTCCATTTAAGTGTACATTACCAGCGCGAATTTTTGAGGCGACATCGCGAACACGATCTAAGTCTCCGCCCTGAACATAACCCGCNAGCCCGTAATCGGTATCATTCGCTATAGAGATTGCTTCTTCTTCATTACGATAGGGAATTATGGTCAGGACTGGNCCAAAAATNTCTTCGCGAGCTATCGCCATNTCGTTGTTTGCCTCGGAAAAAACGGTTGGTTTAATAAANTANCCCTTGGAAATGCCGTCTGGACGACCTAGTCCACCAATGACTAGTTTTGCCCCTTCTTCGATACCCTTCTCAATCAAACTTTGAATTTTGTCGAATTGAACTTTAGAGACCACTGGGCCCATTGTTGTATCTTCTGCTTTTGGATCACCCACAATTACTTCTTCAGTGGCTCTTGCTGCTATCGCCTCTGCTTCTCCTAATTTATCTGCTGGGACCAGCATGCGACTCGGTGCATTACAGCTTTGACCCGTATTGTTGTACATATGCATGACGCCTCTAGTAACAGCTTTATCCAGATCTGCGTCATCTAAAATAATATTAGGAGATTTTCCACCAAGTTCTTGAGTTACCCTTTTAACGGTGGGCGCGGCGTTTTGTGCTACTAGAGTGCCAGCTCGAGTTGAGCCAGTAAACGACATCATATCAATGCCGGGATGTTTAGAGAGAGCCGTCCCCACTCCTAGACCATCACCGTTAACCATATTATATACACCGGCCGGCACTCCCGCTTCGTCAATAATCTGACTGAAGATATAACCAGATAATGGCGCAACTTCCGAGGGCTTCAAAACCATAGTACAACCTACTGCTAGCGCCGGCGCAACTTTACAGCCAATCTGATTCAGAGGCCAATTCCATGGCGTAATCATTCCACAAACTCCAATGGGCTCTTTGAACACTCTGTGAGGAGTTCTACCTTCTTCAAATTCAAAAGTATTCAAAACCTCCAAGGCTTGTATTAGGTGTCCAAGTCCAGCCGCAGCTTGAGCTTCGATAGCAAGCTTAGTCGGAGCGCCCATTTCTTCCGAAATAGCATCAGCCAAATCTCCCTGGCGTTCTTTGTAGACTCCTATAACTGCAGACAAAATATCTATTCGTTGTTGCCGATTCATAACGCCATAAGATCTGAACGCATCCTTTGCTGCGTTCACAGCTTTATCTACGTCGTCTCCAGTTCCAAGTGCGATATGTGCACATACATCTTCATTAGCAGGATTTATAACATCAAAGCTATTTGGTGAGGTTGGCTCTACCCACTCTCCATTAATATAAAACTGGGTATATTCTTTCATCANAATTCTCCAATAATTTAAAAGGTTCTATATTCGATTGCACTGAGTGGCGCACTATTTATATCTCGATCCTATAGCCGTTCTGCATTCTTGGATAAGTAGGACGCGACTCCTTCAGGAGTGTTTACCATTCCATCAGACCCCTTATTCCATCCTGCGGGACATACCTGTCCATATTCTTCAAAGAACTGCAATGCTTCTACAACACGCACCACATCATCCATATTTCTGCCGATAGGCTCATCGTTTACAACTTGATGTCGAACAATTCCAACCTGGTCAATTATAAATGTTGCTCGCATCGAAACCCCTTGTGGATAGTAGGATTCAGATGCAACAGCAAGGACACCATAAGCTTGTGAAACTTCACGAGATATATCTGCTGCCAAGACGAAAGGAACCGCACCAATACCTCCCTGATCAATCTCTGTACCCCTCCACGCATGATGGGTCCAATGGGAATCCACCGACACTCCCACCACTTCACAACCGAGTTCTCGCAGTTTTTCCGTACGGTTACTCATAGCAAGTATTTCTGATGGACACACGAAGGTGAAATCTAAAGGATAAAAAAATAAAACAGCGTATTTATTTTTAATAGTGGACTCAAAATTGAAATTGTCAGTCACATCGCCATCTGGCATGACTGCCGGAACCTCAAAAAGAGGTGCTTTCTGTCCAATAAGTATAGTCATAATTCAATCTCAACCTTTTGCGTAGAGTGTTTTAAGTGGGAGTCTCAGGTTCTATGCTGTTTAAATGCGATAATTAATGCTTAGTATTACTATCCACAACGTGCAGGAAGCCTGCACTTAGAATCGGTGAACCTGCTTGAGATAAACAATCAGCATATATACCCGCCGCACGTAATAGACTTGTAACCAAGGCACCACGCATAAGATCATCAATGATCATTCTTGCTTGCTCGCTTTCTTTGAGATGCAATTTCCTGAGAACAGAGATGAGCGCCCATTCGTCTGCGCTCAATATGGGGCAAGTTAAACATCGAATCGCCACGGGCCTGTATGCGCCAATAGCAATAAGACTCATAATCTCATCTAGTAACGAAGCAGCTTCAGGGCAATTTGCTAGTTGATATGTTCGACCAAGAACGGTCTCCAATTTTTCTTTACGTTGACCTGCAATCAACCAACGTCGAGCGCTCCATACAAAAAGCTTTCCCCCTCGCGACAAATGTCTGGTTTCTATTTTCGGATTTTGTTTAGTGGTCTCGACGTCTTTCAGATGCTTACAGTCATTCATGTTTATCAAATTTGACAGCAGTAATATAGATAATGATAATCATTCTCATTATTAAAAGTCAAAGTGGAATCTCAAAAACCTATGGATGAAAAGAAAGAAAGTTCTTTGTTACTCGATCAACATCAGGACATTGATGTTTATTACACAGAAAAGACGATGCAGCTACTATCCAGNATGCTAGAGACCTCGTATGACAACCTACCCAAAGATTTTCGCATGCGTTTCGATAATGCGTTGATGAATATTGCCGTTAATCGGATATTGGAAGTTGAAGGATCTAGCGTTACTGCAACCTTTCTATGGCGCATTGCGGATGCCTTGCAATCTGGCCTCAAACCAACACCCGATAACCCTATCGAAAATACTACGCATTAAATGAAATCATCATTTTCTACTTCCCCTCAATTATGTAGAATGCCNGGCTNCAGTACGCCATTTTTAAATTAGGCTCGAAAATAGNTATATTGTCAGATAATTGACTGAAAAAGCGGGAATAGCTCAGTTGGTAGAGCACGACCTTGCCAAGGTCGGGGTCGCGAGTTCGAATCTCGTTTCCCGCTCCAATTTTATTTTTGGATTAGTAGCTTAGCGCGTTCAATAAACCTTGGTAGCATTGTTAGATTCCAGGGTGTCCCCAAGGCTTTCTTAAAGTGCTCTCCTGATACGCAAGTGTGAAAACGTCNTTATTCATTTTCCCGTTGCCATTTACACACACCCGTCAAAGTGTTCCGGTTCTCATGATGGGCAGTTCCACATACGACGCATGTCCCTCGTCATGAAACACGGTCTGTTCAGCAATCAGTCCCTCGGCATCTTCTCCGAATGGATTGCCAGTGTTCATATTACGGTCGAAACGCGGGAAGTTGCTGCTGGTGATATCGAGCCGCATCCGGTGCCCCTTCCTGAACACAATTGACACCGACGCCAGATCGATCACATAGTCCTGTACCTCGCCGGGTGTAACCAGACTCGGGTTGAGTAGTCCGTGGCGAAACCTGGCACGTATAATACCCTCAACCACGTTAAACGCGTCACCATCGGGGTGGACATCAACTAGTTTAGCGACGAAATCCGTATCTCTCGCAGAAGTGGCAGCAGAAAGGTGAACCTTGATGGGTCCCGTCACTTCCAGATCTGCGTCAAGTGGCGCCGTGGTGTAGCAGAGTACATCCTGGCGCTTTTCCGCTTTTGCCTGGTTNAAAGGTCCTGGCGTAAGCTTTCCCCCCAGGCTTCTACCTCCGACGGTAGGCACCGGGTTAAGCGGATTGTAGTGATAGCAGTCCGGTGGCTGGGACCCAGGCGCATCAGGGGTCAGCAAGCCGTCTCCTGCGGCGCTNTTAGCGCTTCCGTTCGATGAGAGAAAGTACTTCTTCCAAATTGTATCGGGCAATGGCCACGCATCGGCATCGCGCCACTCGTTCAAGCCCATCACGAAGTAGCGCACCGCTGGAATCTCGACATCCATGCCCTTTACATAACGATCAAAGAAAGCGAGTTGCCTGTCCTCAGCGGCGGACATCATACCCGTAGCTGAAGGGCCGAAGTTCAGCGCGCCGGTGACAGGCAATAGTGCGGAACCATGCACCCAGGGACCGCAGAATATATGCTGTCCATCACGTGACTCTGGACNCCCGCCGTTATTTCGCATCATGTTAAAGCTGGTGAACAGCGAACCGCTGTACATGTCATACCATCCGCCGGCGTGGAAGCAAGGCACTTGGACCTTTTCAAAATCCCAGTATAGGTCAGACTCGCTCTTTAACTGTGCGCGGGCAGGGTCCATTAGTCTTTGTGAAAAGTCCTCTCGCAAGCCATCGAAATCAAAGTGGGGCACGTTCTTTAAGGGCAGGTACTCCAGCACCTCATCAATGTTGCTCATAGCCCGCGTGACCATCTCACTCATCCGNCTGACGTCCNGGCCCTCCTTACGAAGCCGGTCAACTGTCCCCAGGGACATCATCGTATAAAAGCTGACCATCATCTCGAATTCGAACACGCCGTTCGCACGAGACTCCGGTCCTGGACCGGAAGCAATGATGGCAGGTGCGATGGCTTTGAGCGACGGAGGCTGTAGCAGGGCCGCCTGCCACTGTACGTGCCCAAGATAAGAATTTCCGGCCATGCCCACCCTACCGTCACACCAGGGTTCGGCGGCTACCCATTCCACGGCATCGTAGCCGTCGGGNCCCTCCTCGGGCTGACCGGTATTGCAATTCCATTCCGAGACGAACTCGCCCTCGGAAGCATTGGTGCCGCGTGTATCCTGNAGCACGAATGCGTAACCAGCACATGCTGCATATGTAGCCGTNAGATAGTCGTTGTGACCTGACCACAGTTTGTTATATGGCGTCCGGCTCAGTATAGCCGGGTACTTCATGTCATCGTCCGGCCGGTAAACGTCAGCGCGGAGCGTCACCCCATCTCTGGTTTCCATCGGCACGTCACGATCGATGCGAATGGATTTGCTCATGATAGGACGCTGACCATAGTTTCCGCCCCCGCTAATTTGATGATGCTTCACCCCAGGGCTGGATGATGGTTTTGACCGCCTGNCCCTCGAAGAAGGTGGTGATCGCTGCCGGTGCATCATCCATACCAAAGCGATGGGTGATAAGCCCGTCAACGGACAGGCCTTGGCGGATCAACTCGATGATCTCAAAATGTTCCGGTACAGTACTGGCCCAACTACCGATCAAGTTCAGTTCCTTCTTGACCAAATGCTCCATCATGTTGACCGATACCGTTTCGTTCCTGATGCCCAGCATGGCTACCCTGCCGTTAGCCTCGGCGGCATCGAGGCAGAGCTTTTGAGCGCTGGCCTGGCCCGAACACTCGAGGGCCACTGGTACGCCACCAGCACTGAACTCCCGGATCCTTACTAGCGAGTCTTCCCTGTTCGGGTTGAGGATATGATCGGCGCCATTGCTCTTTGCCTGTTCCAGCCGGTAATCATTGACGTCGACCATGATCACGGTGGCATGACGGAATTTTGCAATGATGGCTGCGGCAGCCCCAATAGGTCCTGCACCTGTGATCAGCACAGTTTCGCCCGCAGTGACATCCAGCCGGTTGATTGCACGGTAAGGCGTACCGACGCAGTCGTCGATCATTGCACCACTATCAAAGGAGACGAAATCGGGAATCGCTAGCAGACGGCTTTCAGGAACCCGCATATACTGGGTATGAGTACCACCATCGGACCGCGATTCGGGTATATTCTCACAGTGTTTGGAGTCTCCTTTTGCGCAGGCCAGGCACTGCCCGCAACCTGCCGGCATTGGCGCAATAGTGACCCGATCGCCTTCTTTGACATATTGGGCCTTATCTACTTTCCAGACGATTCCCGCACCCTCATGACCGCCGCCGCCATTTCTTACTGGTATTGGCGCCGGCACATCGTAGATGGGGTGCTCGCTCCCGCACACCGCCGACGCCATGATTTTCACCACCACCAAATTATCCTGCGGTTCCANNTCGGCAATCTCAACCACTTCCGACTTCTTATCACCGAGCATGCGAAGGGTCTTCATCATTTCGAACGCACTTTCTTGATGTAGGCATCGCCGCCATCGATGGTGTAACGCTGGTAGTAGCCAGGTGCGATGGTTCCATCAGGCACCAGACCAGCCCAGTCGAGGGAAGGGTTGACGCTTATCTTTACCATCTTCTTGTTCTCTTCCAATGCAACACCCCTACCTGTCCAGCCAAAGCGCAGCATCACGTCCGGATTTCTTGGGTAGATGACTGCGATATTGTTGTGACCCCCNCAGTGTTCCTGGGGTATCAGCCACTCGGTGTCTGCGGGGCAGAGCGTATCAGTAAGTTCCAGAGACATATAAAGATCGCCNTCTCGCTGCATGACGNTCGATTTTTGCGGTGTTACGGTCATGTCATAGAGNTCCTTNCGAAATCCCCAGTCGTGACCCACCACCAGCATCAGCCAGGTTTCCACCGGCACCGAGTGCACGTACCAAGCTTCTTCACCGTCCGCGCCAACGCCCTTGAGGTACACCATGCCCTCCCGGTAGCGCGTGATAGGATTCGGCTGGTTGTAGTCGAGGTTGACCAGCGACAGTACCGGACACTCTGGCATCGACATGTTGACCGGAAGGAGGCGACGGTACAACGGCAGATCCTCCGGTTCTATTGCCGTAAAAATACCAAAAATCCCCTGCTTCGTTCTGTTCAGTTTCTCAATATCAGGCTTGTAGGGATTCTTGCTTGGACCGGCCCCACCGTTCCAGATCATCTCAATACTTTCGTCGTCCAACAAGCTCCGCTGTTGGGCGACCATCTGCCCCAATTTGTAGGCGTATTCCTCTTTGGTCTTTGGATTCGCCGGGTCCCCGACCCAGGGAAACTCGGTCACCGATAGGATCGGCTGCTTTACCATATCGTCCATATTAGTCTCCTGATAGTTTCTCCCGCTCACGCCTCGCATGTCGTATCACGCTCTCCGTCTCTTCATCGCTGAAGCCGAGGTCCTGTAGTATCGTCTGGGTGTCCTCGCCTAACTCACGAGGAACTCCACCAATCGAGGCNGGCGTTTCACTGAAGGAAATTANATTACCGACGACCGAGGTTTCACCCACGTGTTCCAGCTGAATTTGTTCAGTGTATTTATTCGCTAATACCTGAGGGTCAGTGCGGACTTCATCGTAGTTCTGAACTTTCTCGTAAACAATGTCGGGCTGGCTGGCAAGAAAAGTCTGCCACTGCGCGGTTGTTTTGGTCTTGAATGCNGTTCGCATCTTTTGCTGTATTTCCTGGGCGTCCTGTTCNGATGCAAAGCTGCCAACACGTTTTACCGGTGTGTCCCATTTGGGATCGATTGCCTGCAATGGATCACCGACAAATAACCAGAATTGATCCCAACTTTCATTCGACTGGGCGAGGGCGAACAGGAAGTGTGCACCGTCGGCTGTCTCGTAAATACCGTAGGGCCCGAGCACGTTAGCAAGATGAGCGCCGCTTCGCTTGAGCGGAGACCCGGTCATCCAGACATGGGCGAGTTCCCACTGTTGCAGCCACAACTGTGCACCAAGAGCTGAGGTCTGAACTTTCTGGCCGTGTCCGTCATGTGCCCGGGCCACCAGTGCGGTGACAATGGCCAATGCCAGTTGCATGGCACCGGCGGTGTCGGCAACAGTCGCCCCCGGCGTTAAGGGCCCGGTTTCGACGGATCCGGTAACGCTGGCGAGCCCACCTCGTGCAATAGCTGCTCCATCCAGCATAGTCTTGTCTGCATCAGGGCCAAGTGGGCCAAAGCCATTAACGTGAGCGTAGATTATTCCGGGATTCAATGACTTTACCTTGTCATAATCGAGGCCCATTCTGACGAGCGCCTTTTCCCGAAAGTTGCTCAGAAACACATCGGCGCGCGCAATCATCCGATGGATCGCTTGCAGACCTAGTTCGGNGTGAATGTCCAGGCAGACNGACTGTTTTCCGCGATTCATGGCGACGAATTGAGAACCGGGNGCTTCTGCTGACAATGTATTGCCTGCCCCCCGGTAGCGGCGGTTCGCTTCACCTAGTGGTGATTCGACCTTGATCACTTCGGCACCCATGTCACTCAAAAACAACCCGGCTGCCGGGCCCTGGATCGCCGCCGCCATCTCGACGACTCGAAGGTGACTTAATGGACCAGGCATGAAACTTCTCCTATTAAGGCCACCAGCTGGGACCGCTTCCCGGCCCAAGCTGTGTCTTAATNACCCTCTGCGCCATTTCGACGAATTCGCAAACCAGCAATCGTGTGTCCCGCGGATCAATCAGGTCGAGTCCAATGGCTTCAGCGGTCTTGAANGGCGATGCGTAGCTCTGCAGCTGTTGCTCGATTTCCTGCCTTTTCACTTCAGGATCGGGAGCCTCCTCGATGATGCGACGGAACGACGCCGACGTACCACCCTCGATGTGCATGGAGCCCCAGTTTCCGGACGGCCAGGCATAACGACGATACAGGCCGCTGCCAGGCCGGTATTGCAGACTCCCTGCAAGTCCATAGGACTGGCGAATAATGAACGAGATCATCGGCATCTTGCTCATGGCTGTGGCATACACCAGGCGTGTACCGGCCCGTTCGATCGCCCGTTTTTCGGATTCGATACCGACAAGAAAACCTGGCTCGTCCATCAGAAAGACCAGCGGCAGGTGGAACGTATCGCAAAGCTGGATGAGACGGACCGACTTTTCTGCCGCATCTACATCCATGGCGCCACCAAGACGCTTATTGTTGTTGATCATCACGCCTACCGGATAGCCATTTGCTCTTGCGAGCCCGGTGATCCGTGATCGTCCGAAGTCGGGAGAAATCTCAAAGAAGGAGTCCCGGTCGAAAACACTGTCGAGAATCACGTGGGGATCATAACTTTTCCGTCTTTCCCGGGGAATGATGGAGAGTAGGCGTTCATCCCGGCGCTGAGGGTCGTCGGCTGGTTCTGCGCGAGGCGGCATCTCCCAGACGTTGTCGGGCAGATAACTCAGAAACCGACGAATCTGCTCCATGGCCTCTTCTTCTGTATCTGCTGCGTTATTGACAACCCCNCTGATCCGGGTGTGAATCTTGTATCCACCGAGTTCCTCTTTGTCTATATCGTACCCAAGAGCAGCCTTGACCACAGGCGGGCCGCCGGGAAACACCTGGCCAATACCCTTGACCATCACGCTGAAATGGCTGAGACACGGGAATGGCGCGAGCCCCCCAGCAGCGGGACCGAGGATGGCGGTCGCCACCGGCGCAACATTCAGTATTTCGGTGAGCGGGCCGAAGAATGCGCCATCCGGGATATAGGTCCGGCCGAGTTTCTCAAAGCTCTCCACACCGCCCCCAACACCGTCAATCAAGTTGACGGTGGGCAAGCGCATGGATAAAGGGGTCGGATGGTTATGCCCGGCATCGATCCCACCNCNAGACGCCGAAGCTGCGCCTCCCCGCACGGTAAAATCCTGACCCGTAACATAGACTCTGCGACCATTGATCAGGCACAAGCCCGATCGCCCCGCACTTGGGACAAATCCCTGCAGTTCGCCCTGCTCATTGTAGCTGGCAGATCCCGCGAGTTTCCCCATCTGTTTAAAGGAGTCTTTATCTGCAAGTACGTCGATTCGTTCCCGAATGGTCAGCTTGCCCCGCTTGCGCTGCCTNGCGATGCCTTCCGGGCCACCCAANTCATCCGCCAGGGACCGACGGCGTTTGATCTCCTCTACTTCTTTTTCCCACGACATGACTTCCCCTCTATTCCGAAATCAGCTCGGGTATCATTCGCTCTCTTTCCGAACATCGTCCATCATAGGACTAGGTTGACCCGGGAACAATCGCCGAAGACCGTGGCTGAGGGAGAGAATCACGTAAGACATGTGTGACTCGTTCTCGAATTCCTGTGCGCTCCATTCCAGCCCTTCGTAGTTGCGTTGTTCAAGTCTGGCAATCAGTTTGTCATAGTTGGTCGCTAGCAGCTGCAGGCCAGAAAGCATTGAGGTTCGTTCCAGCGAACCCAGTGTGATAAATGCCTCGGCATTAAGTTCAGGGCCCTCATCCCAGCAACGCTTCTCATAGTCGAGGATCGGATCCCCCTCCATGACCGATGCGGGACTGCCGATGATGTAGCGATCGAACATCGGTGAACGTGAAAACAGAGCGTAGAGCGCGAAAAGTCCGCCATATGAGAAGCCGAACAAACCGGCTTTGTCCGGTAGGCAGGGAAACTCCCTTCGAATGAGCGGATCGAGTTCCTCTTCAAGGAACCGAAGGAAATTGTCCGCTTGCCCGAATCCGATATCCGGATTACCAGCCATCTGCTTGAACATTTCCATTTCCGGAGGCTCGGGGGTGCCTGGTGGTGTCATATCGCGAGATCGCAATAAAGCGATCTTGGAATCCTCTCCATCGGTGACAGGATAACCTATCCCCACGACGATCAAATACTCGCAAGGCCCCCCATCCGGATCCCCTGGAAGAATGCTTGTTGTCCCAACCACGCTCGCAAAGCCGGCATTGGCATCGAGGGTATAGATGACCCGAAATGCATCAGGAACCTGAAAGCCCATGTCGTCTGCGGGTGGTGGTAAACGTGGTGGCTGAAAAACCCGAATTTCAAACTGATCATTAACATATTTTGAATCAATGGTGAAAGAGATCGCTCCGGGAAGGGGAATCGGTTTGCCTTCNATCATTTTTCGGTTCCATCCAAACTCTGTGAGTNGAAGATCACTTCCTTCTGATCTCTGGGCACATAAAAGTAGGAGCCCGGCATATAGTCATAACCCAGATCGCCGAGTAAACGACGCTGCCTGGAAGAACAATGCTGCGCCACCTCGGGGACNTTCGCATGATCGTAGGAACGCACCCACAACTGACAATAATTGTAGACAAGGACTCTGCGAGTCCGATTCGATAGATTCCTGCTGGGGCCATGCCACAGCGAATGAGAGAACAGATAGACATCGCCCGCCTTGCCCATGAGCTGCACGGCACCCGGTGAGTAAGGAGATGTAATACGATCATCAGGGTCCGGAATCTGCTGCGCATGGCTGCCGGGGAACACGGTAAGGTTGCCGGTGTCTCGTTCTGTAACATCCGTCAAGAGATACATTGCCTTCATGGCGATCGGCGGTGACGATGGAGCGGGTCGTATCATTCGTAGCGACTCACCCCCATCCGTATGGGTATAGCCAGGAAAGTTCGGCGATGGTTTTCGGCATATAGCCTGGCTCAGGCTGTACATGATATTGGGCCCCATGAGGTCGACGATGTAATCGATTACCGGTGCCCGATCAAGCAGATCAATAAACACCTGGTGATACGGCAACAGATCGTGGCGATCTAATTCCCCGTTCTCATCCAGGTCCGTGGCATGATCCCGCCACTCGTAGTGACCTATCGGCACTTTGGGGTCGGTGGAAGCCTCGAACCCGGGCAGCTGGCGTATACGCTCCATCTCGCCGCTGAACAAACTCACCTCGTCGGGGTTGAGCACCCCTTCGAGATGCAGATAACCGTCGGTTTCGAAGATGTGTCGTTGTTCGTCGCTTAATTGCAGCATCACCAGTAGCCTCTAGGTGCGAATAAAATCAAGAAGGGGACTGNGAGTCCCCCTCTTATCACAGNAAAGNAGATCAGATCACTGAGGAAGGTTCCAGGAAACCTCTACACCAAATGTNCGGGATGGACCGTAGATCTGTCCCACCTCNTTGTTTTCATAGATGATCTCTTCATTCGTGAGGTTTCTACCAAACAATGAAGCTGACCACGCTCCACCGGGCCGCGTCATCGTGAGTCGTATATTAAGCATGCTGTACTCCGGTGTCGTGATCTCGTTGGACACGTTGGTGAACTGCTTATCGACGTGATACCAATCGGCCCGCGCGTTGCCGGTATAGTCGCCCGTGTAAAATCGATAGTTAAGACCAATGTTGCCGGTGAACTCTGGCGAATTCGCCAACCGATTACCCGGACCGACAACGATGTTATTGCCGTTTATGTCTGTCCATAAACCATCCGCAAACGAATCCATTTCCGCCTCAGTATTCCAGGCGCCGCTAAATTGAAGGGACAGATTGTCCGTAATCTGAGCGTCGATCTCTAACTCCAAACCCTTCGAGTGCGCCGCCCCCGCATTGTCAGTATAAATGGTGTCACCGATCAGCGTCGTGTATCGGTTCGCAGTTAAGGTGTCCTTCCAGTCCAGATAATAGACTGAAGCGGCGAGCTTTAATCGACCGTCGTTCAGCGTCGCCTTGTAGCCAAGTTCGTAGTTGAAGATCTCGTCTCCCGCGACAGTGACCACCGAGTTGAGAAAATCGATTTGCTCCTGAACACCGGGCACGGCGGCCAAGGGCGTGAGATTGGTTATCGAGGAAGTGGCGCCACCATTCAGTATGCCCGGACGAAATCCCTGGGCAACCGTTAGATAGACCATCTTGTCTTCGCTTGGTCGGAAGGTGAGCGTAGCTTTGGGTGACACAAAGCTGTCATCGACCATGGGGAATCCTCCGTCNATCTGCTCCGCGGTCACGTTCGAAAAGCGGACCCCGAGCAAGACATTCCATTGTGGCGTAAGGTCATAGCTGACCTCGCCNTAAGCGGCGGTCTCGATGTTCTCGCGCTCGGTCTCGCTACCTGGAATAAAATCGACGAATGCTTGTTCGAAGCCGACCCAGCCGGGCGTCAATATCACATTCTCAAACCCCGGGGCATTGACATCACCATTCAACGGGTGGTCATCCTTGTGGTAGAGACCCGCGTTCCATTGCAGGGGACCGTCACTCGTCGAAACGAGACGAATCTCGTTAGTGTTGCGTTCGGTCCGGCGACGCAGGAAGCCGTCACCACCACCCCAGGCCTCGACAACGGGCCCCGGGTATGGGAAAGGGAAGCCAGGGACGTAGTAAACATTAGGAAAACCCGGCGCAAACTCCGGCAGTGCAAACAGGATTGCGAGACCTTCTACATTGGCGCGAAATCGCGCGCTTGTTTCTTCGTTAAAGCGAATATCGCGATCGTAGTACGAGCTCGAGACGAGCAATTGCGCCCAAGGGAGGTCCCAGTGCAAGGACAGATTATAGGTCGTATCCTCCATCTCACCACCGTTGCCGAACTGCTGCTCATACTTCAGACTGGTCGAGTCGGTGTTGCCGTAAGGCACATTGGAAATGCTNGGACCGCCGTATTTCGACTCGTAATGGTTCACTGTTGCATTGATCGAAACTTCGGGTGTCACGTACCAGGCCAGTTTGGCGCGCAATGCATGCTCCTGCGTATCGTTGACGTCCTTTTCACTGCGGGGTGCCACTATATCCATGAATCCGGGGTCGTCACGGTATTGACCGGACAAACGCAGCGCGAGTACATCCTCCTCGAGCGGTATATTGACCATACCGTTGATGATGTACCCATATCCGTCGCTTTCCTTCTCTGTGTGGGACTGCACCCGGAAGCTCGAATCAAACGTACTCGGATCGGGCTTATTGGTAATGTAACGCAGCGCGCCACCCATGTTNCCTTCGCCATACAGCGTGCCTTGCGGNCCCTTGAGCACCTCGACCCGCTGTACATCGTAGATAGCCCCCAACTGTTGGCTGCCACCTCCGTCGTTCGAATCGGTGATCGGAATGTCGTCGATATAAACCCCGACCACAGCACCACCGCCCCCCGGTGGGGTCAGACCGCGTATCGAGATGTTGCTGTAAGAATTACTCTTCAAAGAGTAGTTCATCCCTGGGACGTTCTGGTAGAGCGACTGCAGATTGAGCACACCCTTTTCCAGCAGCGTNTTTTCATCCAGCGCCGTGACCGATAACGGTGTATCCAGCAGATCCGTCTCCCTGTAGGTGGCCGTGACGATGATCTCCTCGATGGTCAAGTTCTCATCCGCATCTTCCGTAGCGATGGCACCTGTGCCGGAAGTGGCGAATAGCGCGCCTGTCAACCCTGCCACAATTCGACGAATTAGCGGCTTTTTGGTAACTGTTTGCATATTCTGATCCCCATTATCTGGTTTATTTGCGCGCGTCACACTGATCACGCGATGGTTGCTGAGAACACCGTCAAGCCCGGAANCTGCAAGCAGCGCATCCAAGGCCTGCTCAATAGTGTAGCGTCCNTTAACGGGGTTAACCCGCAGGTTTTCGGCCAAATCAAAGGGAAACAACAGCAGGCTCGCGGTTTGTGCTGCCAGTTCCTTCAGTGCCTGTTCAGCATCGGTTATTCTGATGTCAATGTCGTGCTGCTCCTGGTGACCTTTCGCCGCAGCGCCCCCGGCCGCAAAAAGCACGCATAATAAAACCANGTGCTGCAGNTTTTTTCCGCCACGAATCACCAGAATTTCCNCTGTATCCGCGATGACATCACCTTCCCTTGATAGCGCACAGCGCTCTCATNAAAAGTGAGACTGGCAAACTCCCAAAATCCGCCACTCAATTGGAAAATATTATGCAGTGAAGTATAAATACGATCGTGGATAGTCGCCTGGCTACCATTCAAATCTTTACCCGGCGTCCCGGTTAAGTTCGATACGGCCATCGCCTGCAGAAGTAATCCTGATACCAAAACTCGTCGCCAGAATATCCAGCAAGGCCTCGGTTTCGCCGGTGCGGAACACACCGCCGATGCGCAGATCCCTGATTTTGGGATCCACAATGACGATGTCGATATCGGTATAACGGCTGACCTCGTGAACCACTTCTTCNAGCGGTTCACCGGAAAAGGTCAGTTCGCCGTTGCGCCAGGATAGTGTCCTGGCAATCTGGGCGGCCGTCATCTGCTGGACTGCCCGCGGTTCAGACTTTATGCGCGTGAAGCGCGTGGACTGACCGGCAACCAGCTTACCCAGCTTTTGCTGCACGACGGGCGAGCTGCGGGAGTTCCCCGCGCCGGTTNCAGCGTCTTTGGGTGCAAGGAGGTCAAGATCGACGATGCCCTCGGCGACCGTTACCTCGACGTCTGCTTTCAATACTCTGACGCGGAAGGCGGTGCCGACCGCGCGCACTGCGCCAATGTTGGTATAGACGACAAACGGTCGATGTTTTTGCGATGCCACGACAAAATGCGCCTCGCCCTGCAACAGGTGTATCGCCCGTTCAGTTGGTGTATAGCTGACCATGAGCCGTGTATCGGTATTGAGCTCAATGCGCGAACCGTCAGCGAGGGACAAGTGCTCCATGACGCCGACTGCCGTCGCAAAGGTGCCATCGGCTATGCCCTCAGAGAGGATTACGGTCGGCTTCGTGAGAAACGCAAACGTGATAACGCAGATGATCAACACGCTGCAGGCGACAGCCGCCACGCGCGGCGCGCGCAGGTAATCNCCTAGNGAAGACAACCATTGTCCGCCCGGTCGACCGAGCGGAACCGCAAGTTGCTCCAGTGCGTCCATCCGGTCCCAAAGGCGTGCCAGTTCAGCCAGGGCAACGCCGTACCGCGAGTCGGTATCCAACCAAGCCCGAAGCGCCGTCAACTGGTCTTTGCTGAATGGTTCGTCGACATCCAGCTTGATGAGCCACGCAGCAGCCTGATCCTCAATAAGNGACCGGTCTGAAAATGGTACTACNTTATCGTCCACATTGTTTCCTATGATTTGCTCTGTTCCCGGAGATAGTCACTACACCGTCTCACGCCTTTTACCAGGTGCTTCTCAACCGTACTCACNGACAAACCGAGGCGCAGCGCGATTTCCTTATGAGTAAGCCCGTACACCTTACGCAACAGGTAGACACGGCGGCACTGTTCCGGCAGAGCGGCAACTGCACCACAGTATTGTAGGAAAGTTTCCTCAGCCTCGACTTCATCACTAACATCCCTCTCCTCTATGACTCCGAACTCATCAAAATCCGCTACATAGTCGGTCAATTGATTCGATTTTCGGGCGAAGTTGCTCAGCACAATATTGCGCGCGACTGTATACAGAAACGACTTCGGCTGTTGGATTTCTTTCGCTTTCTCTGCATTGAATGCGCGCAANAATGTCTCTTGGGTCACGTCGTCGATATCACTTGGCGTCATCACCAGTCGAGAGACAAAAGCGCGCAGTGCCGACTCGTGCGCACGGAAAGCACGCGTCACTGGTGACTGGTTTTTTTCCTGCTGTTTCATGTTGGCCGAATAGATTTGGTCGATTAACCTCGATAATACCACCGCAACTCATCCAGCACATACAGAGGATATTGGTTAGCCGTATGGAAGCTCACCATCCTGGCGTTTAACCGCTGGTAGTGAATTATTGTCAGATGCGCGAGATGCGAGTAGGCTTTTGATCGACTCACATTACCAAGGTTTCAACCATGAGCGAACAACGTGACGAGAATCTCGAAACGGAAAGGAGTGGGAAGTATGTCTCCGAGCGGGGGCCGTTTGCCATTAACGCCAATCCCCCCATCAACAAGCCTTACCCGCGCGAGAAGGTCGATGGCGATCTAGCGGCGGCCGCGGTTCCTCACCGGTCGCTCGCGGATAAGCTTGGCGAGAATACCGCAGGCCAGAAAGTTGGCGAGATGGTCAAGGCCTTCATGCCAGGCACCTGNACGACAGACCTGTTTAAGCAGCCCGGTCCCGATGGCATGACTCTNGCGCATATCTGGTTCGGGCCGAATTTTATCCTATGGCGCCACAGCCATCCGGGATTAGGCGACGGTCTNTATTACGTGGTAGCAGGAGAGATCATCATNGGCAAGCGCAGGCTCGGGGCAGGATCGACAATCTTTATGCCCAAAGATCAGCCCTACAAGTACACGGCCGGTCCCGCAGGGGTAGAGCTTCTGGAGTTTCGTTCCGGCGGCGGTACCGACGGAGCCCCTGGCCTAAACCTCGAAGAGACGTCGCTGGACTCGGTCCAGAAGATTATCGATGGCTCCTACGAAAATGATCACCTGTGGGAGGCACCGGAACGGATTGGCGATACGGCGCTGCGGCAGGCCAAAATCGAGGGTCGTCTTGACTGAGTGAGCTGGTTAAACCTCTGGATTTCGTGACTTCCAGTCTCTGCTAGATCGGAATTTTTTCTATAGGCGGCAATCCGAGCGCTTCCCGATAGGTGTTATGGTAGTGGTGCAGGGCTGGTTCATTCCTGCCGAAAGTGATGTATTCCTGTGCACCAGACAACGCGCCAAAGTGACTACCAGCAGCAACAGCATAGTCTTCGTTTTCTATGACGCCGGCGAATGCCCTCAGTCGGTCGGGTGATTGGTATCTGGCGAGTTGCTCCGGATCGATCGTCAGATCCTCGATATCGGGGTCCAGATAAGAAGAAATCTGCNAATGGCTATGGTTGGGATTTTGTCCGTCTGGATACACTCTGACCAGGGTCGGGCCACCACCACCGACAGTTAACTGGATATTTGGAAAAATGAAATACACCGGCAGTGCTGCTTCCTGTATTTGCCAGTTCTCCTCGGGTATCTGCCGATAGTTATCNATGGTTTTCAGGCATAGCACCATTCTGTGGTTCCGTTTGTAGACGTCATAGGTCTGGACATTTCCATAAAAGATTTCCGCGAGGGTACTCCTGTGAAGTACATTGAAGTGGTAGGTTTCGCCAAATGTGTCGATGGCAAGTTTCCAGTTCATCGCAGTTTGAAAGGTTGTGCTGTCCTGGTAGTTAAATTTCTGCAAGTTCCAGCTTTCAAGTTCCGGTGCCAGATCGCCGAGTAGATCATCGACGTCGATAGTCTCNTGTGGATCAGGATGAATCCAGAGCAAACCGTATTTTTCTACGGCTGGCAAAGACACAAGCCCATGACAGGATTTGTCGACGCTGCCGAAGTGATCCTCCCGTGGCACAACAACCAGNTCCCCCAGATTGTTGTAGCACCATGCATGGAAAGGGCAGGAGAACTTTTCTTTAGTACCGCGTTCTTCACTCTCGACGATCGCTCCCCTGTGGCGACAGGTGTTGAGAAAGGCACGAAACTTACCTGCCCCGTCGCGAGTACACAGGATCGGCTTCCCAAGATCACGACTGGTGAAATAACTTGCCGGACCAGGTAGATCGCCGGATAAACCCAAAACTTGGGGATAACTATGAAAAAAAGTCTGCCACTCGGCAACGGCCATGCTCTCATCAGTGTAGCTTGATACCGGGTTGCGGACCTGGGCCCCTGCATCGACGGTGGTACCATCGTCAAGGTGGTTCATCAACTTTTTGATAACGAGGATTTGTTCCTGCTTTTTCATAGCGGTCACTTTAAGCACATAGAGTAAGAATATACGATATATTACGTGACCAATGTCAACGCTAGCGAACGAAACTCAACAAGGCCCAACAACCATGAGCGAACGACATAACGAAGTCTTGGACTTGATTGAGGCATTGGAAGGCAAATAGCATGGCAATCACCGACCCCAAAACGCTGAACCTCGTGCTCAGCTTTTTCAAACTGAATGTCGACGACATTGATCGGATGACCCGGTTTTACCAGGATGCTTTTGGCTTTGTCCTCGATAACACAATCAAGTTTCCGCACGCCGAGGAACGTATGCTGAAGCTCCCCGGACAGGCCTTCGAGCTGGTGTTGCTGGTGCAGCCTGAGGAGGCGGCCATTGCGATCGGGACCGGTCATGGTCCCGTTGGTATCAGAACCAGTGAAGTCGAGGCTGTGGTAGCTAATATCAAGGATTGTGGCGGCACCATCGACTGGGGTCCGGTATCCTTCCCCGGAGCAACAGCCGCCATGGCCAGGGATCCGGAAGGGCATGAGATCGAGATTCTTTGNGTTCATGCTGACTAATGCGATTCTAGCGCTTACTCGGAACCGAATAGCCTGCTGATGATTTCTGCTTTTTCGCGGTCCCACCACCAAGTGTCGGGGTAGCCGCTAACGTAGAAAGGNGCATTCGCNGGTTTCGTGAACTTCCGCCATACTAGCGCACGTATCGGTTCGACAACCCGTACGGGAATGAAATAAAACTGCCAGTAGAGTACACGATCTAGGGCCCTTGTAGCAGCCGCCATCTCACGCTCTGTACCTGCGCTAAGAACCTTTGTGCTTAGATAATCGACCACGGGCGAACTTATTCGCGCAAAGTTTCCAATGCCGCTACTGGTTGATCCGAAGTATGCCGGTACTTCCAGAGAAGGGGGCATGGCGATCGCTAGGCTGCCTAAAACCGCGTCGTTCTTATTGTTGCGCCTCAGATTGAAGAATTGCGCTGTTTCGACCAGACGGATGCTCGCTTCGATACCGAGTCTCCTCAATTGCTGCACATAGGGAAGAAAAATTCTTTTCTCGGCGGCGACGTTCGTTAGAAACTCGATCTCAAAAGGGGTCCCGGTTGCATCGACGAGCCTTCCGTCCTGCACGCGCCANCCTGCCTCTTGCAACAGACCTCGCGCTCGCAGCAGCGCATCTCTTTGTCCTAGACGACTNACCGGACTCCCTGAGAACGGTGAGTGGGTAAANACGCGGGTTGGCAACTCGGCGGCAAACGGCGTTAGCAGCTCCAATTCGGCCTCACCAGGCAGACCGGNAGCAGCCAGAAATGTNCCGTGAAAAAAGCTNCCTGGCTTCTGNTAGACGCCGAAATCTATGGTNTCGTTCATCCAGTCGAAGTCGAAAGCCAGCGTCAGCGCCTCGCGAACGCGTACATCCTGGAACCGGGGCTGGGTAAGATTGTAGGCCAGTGCCGATANTACACCGATAGCGTGCCGGTAATATTGTTCCTCCCTGACAAGCAGCCCCGAACGTTTCCCGTCGAGCTTGTAACCGGTCATCCATTGTGCGGCGCTTGGCTCGACGGAATAATCGATGAGTCCTTTTCGCAAAGCTTCCCGTTGCACGGTGGCGTCCCGGTAAACCTCATGTCGTAAAACATCGATGTTATGACGCCCTCGATGAATACCTAGGTTCCGCCCCCAGTAATTCTCAACGCGTTTGAACTCGATGTATTTCCCCAGTTGAAAATCACCGACTTGATAAGGGCCGCTAGAAAGCGGTGGCTCGATTGTCGTCTTGCCGCTGTCACGGTCGCGCCAGTAGTGCTCGGGCATCATAGCCACCTTGCCAAGCGACATCATCGTGTTGAGATTCACCGGGTACTTGTAAGATATTCGCACTTCTCTTTCGCTGACCACATCCACCTGTTTGATAGATGCGAAGGCGGTCTTGAGACCAGGGAAGGAATTGTCCCGGATGTGCTCAAAGGAGAATTTTATGTCACGAGCAGTGACTGGCANACCATCATGCCAGCGCGCTTCCGGATGAAGGCGTAGGCGCACCTCCGTCATATCGTCTGCGACGCTGATCTCTTTAGCGAGATTTCCATAAAACACACCCACCTCATCGCCAGACGGCCACAAAAGAGAATCGTAGAGCGTCATTTGACCGATGACCGATGATCCAGGCGCACCGATGCCCTTGGTAATGTAGGGAGTGAAATTGTTGAAAGCTGCGCCATAGGCCAGGACCAAACGACCCCCTTTTGGGGCGTCTGGATTCACGTAGTCGAAGTGACTNAAGCCNGGCGTATACTTGAAGGTTCCGAAATTCGAAAGGCCGTGTTGCCATCCGTCATCTGCAAACGCGCAGGCTAAAGAACCAGCCCAGAGAAACACCAGTCTAGCGGCAAACCTCCTGGTGACTGCAGGTGCCCGGCAGAACATGTAAGNCGACTGATTTCCTGNCAATAGGTNGACCGCTCGCTGAGGTTNTCTTGATTTAGCAGCAANNCACTATAGCACGATCGGCAGTGGCNCTGACTCGGTNATCTGGGTTACGATCTCNCGGCTGCTTCACANATTTGNGTCTGGGTCGAGTCGTTCGGGCTGGAGAAAGAGGAAACAACAATGATTGAAGAACCACCGCTGCTGACTATTCGTGAGAATTGTCCTCGCCCAACGGCGGCGCAAATTCAGGCGCTGACAGGACAACCTACCGGATTCTTAGCAGATGCAATGAACGGCACTGGCGCGATCGCACCAGATATAAAATCAATTGCGCCCGGCGTACTACCTTCGAAAATGTGCGGCGCGGTGCTGACCTGCGACTCGGGTCCTGCCGACAATCTGGCAGTGCTTGCTGCCATGACCGAACTGATATCGGGTGATATTTTAGTCAACGCGACTGGCGACTGGCGACAGTGTGCGGTTGTTGGGGACAGGATGATGGGCATGCTGCGCAATGCCGGGGCTTCAGGTTTTGTCACCGATGGACTGGTCAGAGATATCGAAGGAATTATTCCTCTGGGGTTGCCGGTTTTCTGTACCGGACTCTCACCCAATTCACCTTCTTCCAAAGGTCCAGGCTCTGTTGGAGAGCCGGTACTGGTTGGAGGTTTGACGGTCTGCAGTGGCGATGTGCTCGTCAGCGACGATAACGGTATCGTGATCGTACCGTTTGCTCAGATCGACGCGGTGATCGAAAAACTGAAAACCGTCGAGAAACTGGAAGATGATCTCGAATCCAACATTCAGGCTGGCCTGGCGGTTTCCGATTCAATACGTGATCTGGTTAAATCCACGGCTGTTAAACGCGTGAGCTGAAGGATGCCGGCAAGCTGATTGCGTTCACCACGCGTTACTGGAAATCTCGTTCGATATGATCATCCACACAGTTAAGATATCGGTGGGTGCCTGTGGACGATATCAGATGGCATTGAATACAGAGAAACAATACGCAATGCCTTCAATTTAACGGTTTAGGTTCGTTGTGACGCTTCGCACTAAATACAACCGAATTAGAACAGAAAGAAATAGGTTTCTACATAGTGGTAACTCCACAAAGCAACTATATATCAAAGGCTACAGAGTATCCTAAAATGTCGTAGGGTGTTGCCGAGGTCGGGGTCGCAAGTTCGAATCTCCTTTCCCACTTGACGTTCGTTCAATTAAAGGCTTAAGGGCTCTTGATTCCTTTTGCTCGACCTTGATATGGCAAAACCACTGGTGCAACTGAATGAGCACCAATAATCGCACTAATACTTTCTATTGCATCGTAGTTACCTTGCTCGTAGTTGTATGATAATTGGAACAAACGCATCAATATATTGTGCCCATCGACATCTGTTATTAGTTTGAAATTTTTAGAGGCATTCATTTTTCTAGCCCATTCTTCCCGAACTTCTTTCCAGAATGCATCAGTGCTTTGCCAGAACTTCATACCCGGAGCCCAGTCGAAATTCGCAATCCTCTGGTATCTTGCCAGACCAATTTCTTTAGCTAAAACTATAGGGTTCGTACCCAAAGCAACCTTTTTATTATTTTGTTCATGAACCCAGCCGTCAGGTGTTATCGTCTGGATGTTAATGCCACTTAGCATGTCGTAATCTTCTCTTACGTCGGTTTCTCTTCTTGGCATGGGGCGCCGTGTCTCATTGCCAGTCCAAGACGAGAAGTTTTCATGGTGAACCCATCTACCATAGCCTTCGTAACGCGGAGAATCATCGACATGATATACCGATTGTGACCAACTACCTTTTCTCTGATTGATTGGCACTCGCTGCTTCGTCCAAGTATTGTCGCCATGAAATACATGCATTTCACTATCCTCATATTTCCAATCTTGACGCCAATGTTTCATTACGTGTGCTTCGGATAATGAACCATCCTCCTGCTCCAAATAGACTACCAGGATATGTTGCAAACTAATGAAGTGCTTTTCCTCATCGACTACTAATATAAATTCTGTCGCCCACGACTGATAAGGCTGAGCTGGGCTATATCCTTCAAAAAAACCCATGGTCTCCATGAAATCAAAGTGGACACGATACCCACCTTGCATTGCAAGGATTGCTGATCTGTCTTTATCAAATTTATTCAGTTCGCGATTTTGCAATTTTCTCCAGTAGATACTGGACGATTCTTCAAGCGAAACCTTTGGCCCAGCAGTTGTACCACCTCTTGGTTTATTCATTATTGAATCATCAAGATGGGACCACGCGAATATATAATTTGCATCATGGCCATAAGCGATAAGAGGAGTTAATAAGTAGATTAAGACGACAATTTTTTTCATTTCTTTATCTCCAATTAAGGGATAGTCACTCCGATGCTACCGATTAACGAGCTCATCCCAGAATTGAGATTTGTAAACTTATGCAACTAGAGATCAACCCAGACTCCACCTATAGCTCATATCTAAATGCAATATTTATATTTCTGCCAGGTTCCATAAAAAGATCTATATTAGGATCATTGGCAGTCTTGCCTCTAACGCTAGCCCAATTCCAATAAGCCTCATTCGTCAAATTCCTAATGGCAACTCTTGCCTTGAAATTAGATGCTATTTGGTAGCTGGCATAGAGGTCATAGGTCACGAGTCCTGAAAGCTCAAGCAAAGGGCTACAGCCAGACCTTCCACAAGAAGGCGGTAAATCATCTGGACTACCCGCTACCGCAGACGCATATCCACTCACGGACATTTTTCCATCCGGGGAATCCCAAATCACTCCAATTAGCGCTTCTCGCGGATCTACAGAAAGCAATTCAGCACCATCTCCTTCTTCACCTTCAGTTATATTGAAAGCAAAAGATGCTCTGACATTGTCACTGAGGCTTGAATTAAACCTAAATTCAAGCCCCTTAATATCAACCGAATTAAGATTATTGTACTGGTATATTGAAATACCTTGGGCATCCCGCCTAACAATATCAGTATCAATAAAATCTTTATAATTGTTGTCGTAAATAGCTAAAGACCATGTGGACTTAACAAACGAACCTCTTAAACCAAATTCTATTCCTTCGCTAGTTTCCGACTCCAAACCTGGACTAGACTCAATTGCATAGCGGTACGCCTGATTCGTAAAACTTAAATTCGCGGCCTGATAATCAGGGCTCCTAAACCCCTCAGCGTATTGAGCAAAGAAAGATAAGTTATCAGACAAACTCCTGATAACTCCTAACTTGAGAGACACCTTATTGTCATCGATATGAAGCAACTGATTCCCTGCTGGCTCATTAACTTCATAAAGGGCATCCGGCCTTGGAGTTAACTTATATCCATCATAGCGTGCACCAAATACTATGGATGTTTTAGCGCTCCACTCAACCACGTTGTTGAAGAATATTCCGCTACGCTCTATCTCCGTATCTGGAATAGTTTTATTTGGATAGTACTCCCCTCCTAGAAAATACTGTTTCGCACCTGACATCAAGTTCTCTTCGTATCTGGCTCTAGGACGAGAAATCTTACTGTTTTCTATCTCTATTCCGTAAACTGTATTGCTTAACATTCCAAACAGCTCGATTGTCTTAAATAAGTTAACCGAAAGGCCTTTGATAGATTGATTAAATCGATAATCCCTGAATTCAACCAGCTCTGTTGGAGGCCCGAACGAGTAGAG
>PALY01000053.1 GCA_002707085.1 Deltaproteobacteria bacterium | reverse complement strand
CCAGGCCGATGGTGGTCAGTACCCCAAGCCCCCGTCGGTCGTCACCTTGCACAGCCATGTCTGCCAATAGAACCAACAGTGCAACGATGGTCACACCCAGTGGGAGTAGCAAAGGAGCCAAGCTCATTTTGCCCCCTGGAATTCATTCAACGCATCGGTAACGGGCGCCAGGTATTCGATGGTAGATATGTCGATAAAGTTGAGGATCAGGTCGGGTTTAGAGCCGAATAGGATGAGACATCCACCCAACAGAACCAACGCGACCCATTCTGTGCCTCGTGCATCTGCCAAGTCAGCGTAGCGTTCTGTATCGGGACCTGGACCCCAGAAGATTGCCCGTGTGCCACGAAGGACGTAAACCGCCGTTGCCCAAGCACCGAAGATACCGAGGCAAGCCCAAAGGACGCCGGCGTTGAATACGCTGCTCCATGCACCCAAGAAGACTTGAAGCTCTGCGACGAAGCCAGCCATGCCCGGCATGCCGAGTGAACTTAGACAGGCGATCGTGAAGAACACTGCGACCCCTGGCATCTTTTTCGCGAAGCCTCCCATTTGGAAGATTTCTCGACTGTGCGCTCGTTCATAGATCAGGCCAACCAGAGCGAAGAAGAGTCCCGTCATAAGGCCATGTGCAAACATCTGATAGATGGCACCATTCCAGCCTTCAGGCGTCAGCGTGGCCGCGCCCAGCATGACGATACCCATGTGGCTCACAGAACTGTACGCAATGACATACTTCAGGTCGGTTTGGCCCATAGCGCTCAGTGCGCCATAAACAATGTTGATCACAGCGACCCAGGCGACAATCTCAGCCCACCACAACGCGCCTTCTGGGAGCATTACCATTCCGATTCGCATGATACCGAATGCACCGAGCTTCATCAGCACGCCAGCATGCAGCATGGATACCGCCGTTGGGGCGGAAGCATGGCCATCGGGCGACCAGGTGTGGAATGGGAAGACGCCAGCAAGCGTACCGAATCCAAGCCAAAGGGCAGGGAAGGCCCACCATTGCATGTCGCTTGAATATTGAACTTGTTCAAGGGCCAGGATCGAGAATGTCGTGGACCCGTTCTCTACATACATGGCCAGGATTCCAGCCAAAATGAATGCTGAACCCAGCAGCAACATCAGCGTGAGTTTCATGGCTGCGTATTCTTTGCCACCGATATCCAGCAGGCGGAAAAGGTACCGGAAAGGCCCTGCCTCTGCGACCTTCTTGGTGCTTCCCCAGACGCCAATCAACAAGTACATGGGGAGTACTGCGATTTCATAGAACAGGAAGAATACGAAAAGGTCCAGGCTAACAAAGACGCCAAAAACACCTGTGACCAATGCGAGGAGGAGGATGTAGAACTCTTTGTCCCGGTTTCTTAGAGTCCATGTGGCAAAAGAACCGGCAAAGATAATCAAGCTGGTGAGCAGCAATAGGCTGACCCCCCAACCATCCACACCCAGATCGTAGCGAATTCCCAAAGATGGAATCAGATCGAATCCCTCTCGGAATTGGTAGCCACCCGCGTCCCGATCATAGTTGACCGCAACCAACAAAGACCCCACCAGAGACACCACAGAAGCGCAGACTGCCAATATACGTGTTGTGCCTTTGGATGAGCCGGGGACAAAGAGCAGAAGTCCTGCCGCCACCAGTGGTGCCATGACAATGATGGAGAGCCATGGAAGGTTCATGATATCGCTCATGTTAGCCTCCCACCGTGCCATACAGCACGAAGAAGAGGACGCCAACTACGACCGCAACGGCGTAGTCCTGTGCTTTGCCCGACTGTATTGCTCGCAAGCCTTGAGCGCCTCGAATGGCGGCCCAGCCGAACCAGTTCACTGCACCATCGATCACATAGCGGTCAAACCAGCTGATGGATTTGGCGGTGGGTAGAAGTCCCTTTCTCCATGCGCCATCCCAGAAGCGGTCCACAGGACCACTAAGGATAAACTCACGTAGGCCTGCAACATTCGGTGCGGCCACGCCTTTGGCAAAGAGTAGGTATGCGTAGCCAATTCCAACGAAACCGGTCACGCTAGCGGTGATGCCAATCGGCGTGATGTGGAAAGCCAATGGTCCGTTCCACATTTCNCCAAGGGTCGCGCTTCCATAGCCAGCGACGATGGCCAGTATTGTCAGGGCGACCATGGGCGCACCCATGACCAGCGGTGTGGCGTGTGCATGTTCAGCAGCTTCTGAGGGTTTGCCCAAGAACGCGATGACCACCACCCGTGTCATATAAAATGCGGTGAGTCCGGCAGACACCAAAAGAAGGGCCAGTGGAACCCAGTGGCCACCGTGGAGCATTTCCTCCAGGATGATGTCTTTCGAGAAGAAACCACTGAGGCCAGGGATTCCAGCCAAGGCCATTGCGCCGATGATGAACATCGCCGCGGAGTATGGGGTNTTCTTCAGAAGNCCACCCATGTCTCTGATGTCGTTGCTATGNACGGCATGGATTGCGGCACCTGCGCCAAGAAACAGCAGGGCTTTGAAGAATGCATGGGTTGTGAGGTGGAAATATCCACCCAACAATGAACCTGTACNGAGGGCAGCCACCATGTATCCAAGCTGCGAACAGGTGGAGTAGGCGAGGACCTTCTTGATGTCGTTTTGAGCAATCGCTGTGCATGCGGCCACAAACGCGGTGATTGCACCGATATAGGTCATGGCGGTCAACACATCGGGGGCTTGTTCGAAAATCGGGAAAGCGCGCACCACCAAGAATACGCCAGCGGCCACCATTGTGGCTGCGTGTAAGAGTGCCGACACAGGGGTCGGTCCTTCCATCGCATTGGGGAGCCAAATGTGGAGCGGTACTTGGGCTGATTTACCCATGACACCCATGAACAGGAGGGCAGCGACTCCGGTTGCAACACCCGTAGTTAAATCGACGTTCCAGTCGAAGCTTCCCGTGGATGCGTACAGTAAGCAGAGGCCTGCCAACAGTCCCATGTCCGCGAATTTGGTGACCCAAAATGCCTTAACAGCCGCCTTCCCAGCTTCTGGTTTTGTCCAGTAATAGCCAATCAAAAGGTAGCTACAGAGTCCAACCAATTCCCAGCACATAAACGCTTGAAGAAGGTTGGGAGCCAACACCAATCCACCCATCGCGAAGATGAACAGTGAATGCCAGGTGAAGTAGCGTCCTAGGTGTGCGTCAGGTTCTCCTTTTAGGTAACCAAGCGAATACACCTGAACGCAGGCAGCGACCATGGTGATCACCACGAGCATCGTCGCAGAAATTCCGTCGATGCGAATACCGATTTCAGCGATCACATTCCCGTTGGCCACGAGCCATGGAATGGTTTCTTCGTATCCTTCAGTGGCTCCAATCGTGCCATTGATGACTCGATTGAGAAGGATCAATGAACCCACCCAGCTTGCAATCGCCACACTGCTGGAGATGACGCCTGCAATCCGTCCCTTGTGACGCAATGGCCAGCAAACGGCGAGCAGCACGAAGCAAGCCAGAGGGAGCAAAATGGGGAAAAGTGCAAGAGTCAGCATGATTTCAACCGCGAAGTGCCGTCGGCGCTTCCGCGTCGATGCTCTTGTGTGAGCGGTACAGAAGAATCACAATTGCCAGCCCAATGACGACTTCAGCGACTGTGAGAGCGATAGAAAATAGGGCGAAACCTTGGCTGAGTAGGTTGCCGGAAAACCGGGCAAACGCAGCAAGGTTGATGTTCACCGCATTCGCCATCAACTCGATAGAAAGCAGGATGGCAATGGAGTTCTTTCTGCTAATCACGCCGTACAGGCCGATACAGAAGAGCATTGCTGCCAGCAAGAGGTAGGCAGTGAGGCCGGGGGGCTGACTCATAATCTCGCTCATGGGTCCACCTTCCGGGCCAATGCGATTGCGCCGACCATGGCGGCAAGCAGCAATAGAGACAACAGTTCAAAGGGGAGTACCAGGTCACCGAGGACGAGTTGTCCCAGTTCTTCTGTTCCCGCCATGTCACTGATTTGGGCGTTCGCTGTTTGTTTGTCGCTATAGATTGAGTAAACAATGGCACCAAACAAAGCGATTCCGCACGCAAGTGCTTTTGGCTTGTCTTTAGAGCCGTGTTCGATTCTGACACCAGCTCCTCGTCGGGTGAGCATGATGCCAAACAACATCAGTGTGATGACGCCACCGGTGTAGAGAAGAACCTGTACAGCGGCGAGAAACTCTGCGTCCAAGTGTACGAAGAGTGAAGCTGTTCCGATTAAGGTGAGCGCCAACCAGAATACGGTGCGGACGAGGTCCTCTGACTGAACCACCTGGAGGGCGGCAGTCAGAATGACCCCAGCGATCACAGTGAAGGCAATCCAGGACATCATTCGGATTGATCCTCTGTTTTAGTCGTCGACTCTTCTTTGGCTGGTGCAGCTTCTTCGGCTGGCGCAGCTTCTGTCGTTGCCGCTGGCGCAGCTTCTGTCGTTGCCGCTGGCGCAGCTTCTGTCGTTGCCGCTGGCGCAGCTTCTTTGGCTGGTGCAGCTTCTTTGGCTGGCGCAGCTTCTTTGGCTGGCGCAGCTTCTGTCGTTGCCGCTGGCGCAGCTTCTTTGGCTGGCGCAGCTTCTTTGGCTGGCGCAGCTTCTTTGGCTGGCGCTGGCGCTGGCTTGGGTTTTGGAGCCGGAGCCTGCATGGTGATCAGCTTCTCGCCTGTAGCCCAAGTCAGGGCGTCTAACTTCTCGTTTTCGTAGAGCTTATCCATCGTCAGGACCAACTCTTCACGTTGATATCCAGGCTGTTCTTGCACGCGCAGCATTAAGATCGCGTCTTCGGGGCAGACCTGAACACACAATTCGCAGATGATGCAGGCGTTGAGATCTAAGGTGAAGTCCGCGCAATAGCCGCGTTTCTTGCCAGTTACAGGTGACTCTTGGCGACCACCCGCCACAACGCTGATGATCTCGCTTGGGCAAATCTTCTCGCACATCTTGCAGCCGATACACGCTTCTTCCCCATGTTCGTTGTGTACCAACGCAAAGCTGGCACGATATCGGGCAGACCGCTCACGATCACCCTTCCATGGAAGAGGCTCCGTAATCTTCTTGCGGAACACATTCCGCATATTGACTGCGAGGTTGTCAAAAGTAGAAAGCCAACTCATGTCCAGTGTACCCACAGCGCGCTGGCCATCACGAGGAATAGACCCAATGGAAGGAAGAGTTTCCAACATATGGCCATCAACTGGTCGGAACGGAATCGCATATACGACCAACGAATCCAGAAGATGGAGATAAACAGTACCAATGTCTTGATGAGCATCCAGATGAACCCATCGTTTGCACCAGGACCGTCACATCCGCCCAGAAACATGGCGGCAGCCATGGCAGATATGATCAAGGTGTGCAGATATTCAGCCAAGTAGAAGAGGCCGAATTTCATCCCGGTGTACTCAGTGGTGACACCTGCAACGAGCTCGGACTCAGCTTCTGGAATGTCGAAAGGAATCCGGTTCGACTCTGCGAGAGAGCAGAGAAAGAATAAAATGAATGCCAGAGCGCCGGGGCCAGGGGGCCAGAATGCGAACAAGTTACCGCCCAACTGTGCTTCGACGATGTCTCCGATCCGGAAAGAGTCTGCAAGGATGATGGGTACTGTGGCACTCAACAACAATGGGATTTCGTAGCTGATGCTTTGGGCGGCGGAACGCATCCCCCCCAACAGTGCATATTTGTTGTTGCTCGCCCATCCCGCCATCCACACGGGGAATACAAGCAATGATGCCATTGCCAGCGCAAACAGGACGCCAATCTCCAGGTCTGCGATGATCCATCCGGGTGCTACCGGAAGTACGGCCATGGTGCCTATCACAGCGAAAACGGTGAGCGGCGGCGCCAAGTTGAACAGCGCCTTGTCTGCTGAACGTGGGACAATGTCTTCTTTTTGAAGAAGCTTAAGTACGTCTGCAATGGGCTGCAGAAGGCCCCAAGGTCCCACTTCCGTTGGACCCGGACGGTTCTGCATGCGGCCAGCGAACTTACGCTCAAACCATATGCTGTAGCCAGTGATTCCCAGCGCAACATTGGCAATGATCATTCCAAGGACGATTCCGTGGACCCATGGGTTTTCGAAGCTCATCGGTCGACCTCCCCCATGATTGGATCCAAGGAACCCAACACCACGATAATGTCAGATACATTGTTGCCTGGACAGAGGTAGGGCAAAAGCTGCAGCACATGCATTGAAGGGCTGCGAATTTTGCATCGGTACGGATAGGGTCTGCCTTTCCGTTCGGGATTTCCAACCACGAAAGTACCCAGCTCTCCACGAGGTGACTCGATGGATGAATAGACGCTACGACCATCCAATGCTTTTACGGCTCCAGCCAACTTTACTGGCTTCAAGGAGCAGATGGGTCCTTCGGGAACGCCATCGAGGAGTGTGGTCGCAATGCGGATGCTTTCCTTCATCTCGCGGAGGCGAACCAGGTAGCGAGCAAAACAGTCGCCCGCAGTTTCTACAGGAACGTTGATGTCGATGTCGTCGTATGCCGCGTAAGGCGCATCACGGCGCAGATCGACGTCCACTCCGGAAGCACGCAAAACAGGNCCAGTGATGCCCAAATCCATCGCCAATACTGGATCGATCACACCCACGCCTACGGTTCGGGCGCGAAACACTTCGTTGTCACGAACGTAATCTTCGTATTCCTGACACCGGACACGAATATGTTCCAAGGTTCGTTTGACCTTGTGCGCCCAGCCGCCAGGAATGTCGTGCCGGTTGCCACCGACTGTATGGGTGTTGTAGTGAAAACGACAGCCAGTCAGTTCCTCAAAAAGGTCGAGGATCATCTCTCGCTCTCGGAAGGTGTGCATGAAAATGCTGGCTCCACCCCCCAACGCGCCACCCATGTCCAGTCCGAAGGTGCCCAGCCAAAGCAGGTGAGAGCCGACACGCTGAATTTCAGCACAGATGGTACGGATGTACTCGGCCCGTCGCGGAACCTCGGCTTCTACGAGCTTTTCAAAACTCATATTGATCGCCATCTCGTTCATCATGGGCGAGACGTAGTCATTCTTGTCCACGATGGGTGTGATTTGTACATACGAGAGCTTTTCGCAAAGCTTTTCTACTCCTCTGTGCAGATACCCAAGGTACGGAGTGGCCTTGACGCACACTTCTCCGTCGAGGACAAGTTTGATCCGAAGCACTCCGTGTGTGGAGGGGTGCTGTGGCCCCATGTTCAGCATCATGAGGTCCCCATCCGGATCATATTCTTCGATGTCCAAAAAGGGGTCTGGCCGCGGCGTGCTGATCAGTTCGACGGGGACGGATACGCCACCCACAGTCGTCCACTGAACGTCGTCGTCCAAGGCGGCTGGTGCTGGTGCGGATTCGTTCACAGTCATCTCCACGGGAAGTGCTGGGTTTCAATCGCGTAATCACGCCGAAGGGGGTGTCCTACCCAGTCCTCAGGCATCATGATTCGTCGTAAATCTGGATGATCTTCAAATACAGTTCCAACCAAGTCGAACTGTTCGCGTTCTTGCCAATCAGCCCCAGTCCAAACCTTGCTCAAGCTGGGGCAGGTTTCCCCTGTTGGCACAAAGCAACGGAATGCGAAGGTGTCGGTGGGTCGTTCCCCATCGGGCATTCTCCGCACACGCCAATGAACGAGTGTGCAGTCTGGTTTTCCAGGCACAGCTTCGGTTCCCTTTTCTTCATCTGCAGGGATTGCCGCTTCTTCGGGGTAGTGAACGCTCACCACATATACAAAGTAGATGTAGTCCAATTCGTTTTTCAACGCGGTTGCAAGGTCGACCAGTTGTTCTCGTGAAACAAGGGGACCTTCCGCACCAAATTCTTCGATGCCGAATCGCTCGCTACACAACGCTGTGACGTCTGCTGCCCAACTCATGTGTCACCTGGGTCTGCATCCGCTTCTGCTGGCTCTTCGACGGGTGGCGGCGGTAGTTGTGGCAACTCCACGCCTTCCTTCAGAAGCCCGCCATCGGGATCGATATTCATCGCGGCCATCAACTGTGCTTCGTCATACACCTCATGGCGATCCGGAGAACCGTATCGGGGAATACTGGGCATTTGCATCCCCATTACCGGCCGAGTTTCTGGTTCGGTCCATTCACCATTGCGTTTGGCTCGAATCTTGTCTTGTAGACGCCGAAAGCCTTCCATGAGGTGATCCGGGTTGGGTGGGCACCCTGGGACGTAGACGTCAACTGGCATAAAGGTGTCAACCCCAGGTACGACACTGTAAATGTTGCGGTAGAAGTCCCCAGAGATGGCGCATGAACCCATGGCGATGGCCCATTTGGGTTCGGGCATCATGTCCCAAAGCTTCTTGACTCTCGGAGCCATCTTGACCGTGATGGTACCCGCGATGACCATCACGTCACACTGTCGAGGCGTTCCTCGTGCGACGGTGCCAATCCGGTCCAAGTCGAAGCGGCCACATGCGGCAGCCATGAACTCGATGCCACAGCACGACGTGGCCATAGGAAAGACCCACAGTGAGTTTTCGGACCCCCAACTTAGAAGCTTTTCCGATGTGGTGAGTGCGATATCTGCACCCGGCATTTTCTCCATGTAGTCGAACAGGGGACGCTCGAATGACTGGTTTGGCTTATCGTTTCCCATCTATTGCCACTCCAGTGCGCCCTTGCGCCAAGCGTAGGCCCAACCCAACATGAGAATCGTTACGAAAACGACCATCTCCACGATGGCGAAGGTACCCAATGTGTCGATGTTGATTGCCCATGGGAGAAGAAACACCGTTTCGACATCGAACAGCACAAAAATCAGTGCAATGACGTAATAGCGAGGGTGAAAACGCACCCAGGCGATGCCATCCGGTTCTTCCCCACATTCATAGGTGTCGAACTTCGTTGGCGGGTTGTCTTTGGCCTTTACTGCCAAAATTCGCGCAGCAACAAGCTGACCCGCTGCAAGAATTGCAGCGAGCCCTAGAAATACCAGGGCTGCGAGCCAGTTCGGGTCCAATGTCTTTCCTTGAAAAAGATCCTAAAACGATGTTTCACACAGCGCCAGAAGGTATTTTAGTGAGATTCTTTCGCTGTGCCGTCGGGGCTTAGAATCCAATGGTTGGAACTGCGTAATCGCGTATTCCATCCGGCGTCTTCAAAGATTTTTCCGATGTAATTTTGTTTCGTTTCACCCAATTCACGTCTGTGAAGAACAACCCAGTTTACCTCAAGGTCTTTGAGTATTTTGGGGTTGAATACTGCAGTTGAGTGTGTCCGATCATTTTTCACCAGTGGGTCCATGGCAGCGATTGTTTTCAAGGTGACAGAGTGTTCTGTGTCTTGAACTCCAACACTGTTGAAATCGGGGACCCAGGGTGATGGTTGCTTGTGTGCCGTCTGGTAGTACATGAGGTATCGGGCGCGTTTCCGGGACCGATTGATGACGCCTGGCGCCATCGCAACGGGTCCTGGAATGTCCAATACGGGTCCGTCAATATGACTGACGTACTCGGGGATGGTTGGGTCAGTAGATGGAATGATGGGTTCGACTGGCGAGAGACAAAGCCCTTCCAGCACGATCAAAAATGGTATCCACCCACCCCAGCGCCACTCTTCTGTGGCCTGAGCGACTGCGGGTGCAAGTAAAACGAGTGTGGCCGCATGCCACCGATAAGGAAAGCGGACGAGTTCGGCGATGGGTAGGTCATAGATGGGGCCAACCCCCAAGGATAAAAACGCGGGCGCAACCGCCAGTAGCGTCCACCGGCTGCGGCTCCACAGGGCGGCCGCCAAAGCAACGAAACCGATGTAGGTGGTGATGGCAAATGGTTGCAGGCCCTGATGAATGCCGGGTGTAGGTATCGATAGGTGTCCCCCCATCGCTGCTCTCACCGTGTCTTCAAGGGGAGCAGTTCCAGGAAAGGCGGACACAAATTGCATGAGAGCGGGCGTTGCCATCAGCAGCCCAAAAACACTCCACAAAGCACGGCGATCCCAGACGGTTGCCAGGACCAGAAGTAAGCATGCGACCATGCCTAAATACCAGCTGGATACAACCGTGAGCGCAAAGGGTATGGCTGCAAGCCGAAACCGCTTGGCACCGAGCGCCCATAGCCACAATGCAAGGGTCCATCCGTCCGTTCCCTCTACAATTCCTTCCACGGCGTATCCGTGGAAGAAAGGACTGCATCCATACAGGGCTGCCGCAGCCAACGAACCCTTTTCGCCCAAACCCCAGGCTCTGGCTGCTGCCCACGAAGTCAATACCGTTGCGATTCGCGCTGCGATCAGCAGCCCATTCCAGGTGGAAACCAGTCCAAACAAGGGAATGGTGAGTGTCGCTATCCACCCTTTGATTGGGCTAGAGAAATAGTAGCCCATACCTGAGGGGTGCCCGAGTAAGCGGGTTTCATTGGGTAGCCCTGGTTGTTCTTGTGCAAAGGACCATAGACCCCAAATGCTTGGGAACAGGTCTGTGTGGCCATGACCCAGAATGTTCCCATTCACAAGTCCGTCCCATGCCGGCCCCACCCCCCAGATGAGGGCAAGCAACAGGATTGGCAGTACGCGTTTCACCGAGACCGTTATACGCCAACCCATGGAAACCGACGTTGTTCTATCCAGCGGATTTCTCGCTTTCGCCCGCCAAACGGGAGTCCTTTCGGCTGTGGAGGACTCAGCACTACAGGTTGGTGGGGTGTGTGGCACGTCCTCTGGGGCCTTGGCGGGAGCGCTGTGGTGTGCGGGGCATTCTGCAACCACCATTGCGGAGAAGCTGTCTGCTCAAACCCCGTTGTCCCTGTTGCGTCCGGGCCTACATGTGTGGCGAGGTCTGTTTAGTATGGGTGCGGTATTGGAACAGCTTCGGCAGTGGATACCCCCGCGGTTTGAGGACTTAGAGCGTCCCTTCGCCGTGGGTGTCATGGGGCCTAAAGGGGAGCCAAGATTGCTCTTTGAGGGTCCGTTGCCTGAAGCCGTCGCGGCTTCGTGTGCGATACCTTGGCTGTTTCAACCCATTGAGCTGGATGGTGTTTTGTATCGGGATGGGGGTGCTGTGGATCGAACGGCAGTCAAGGGCTGGCGCGCCTGGCGGGGGAAGCGCCCCACGGTACTTCACCTGGTTGAACGAACCGGTGGGGCTGTGGCCAAAGAAGGGTCGATTCCGGATGACTTGTGTGTGATTCGTACCGCTAAATCTGATGCACGTTTCTGGAATTTAGGTGACTTTGATCGACAGCACACCGAGGCCTATGCGTGCGCCCGAGAAGCCCTCATGAACTCAGCAAACGGATAATCGACTCCGCTTATGGGGAAACCTGTGGTACTTCTTAGGAACGATGATTTCTAGGTCAATATCGCTATTCGTCTGCTGGGGAGTGGGAACTGTTGCGCACGCACAAGTGGTGGAGACGCCCGATGTGCCTGAATTCGACGCACAAAATGTACGCCCCACAATCGATGCGCGCCGAACGTTGTTGACGGACGATGCTGGGTTGGCACCAAGCAATACCTTTGTGTACAAAATGGTGTTTGGTACGGCCAATGATCTATTGACCTACACCGTGAACAGCACGGGCCAGGAACAGTCGGTCATCAAAGGGTTGATGACGACCGACCTTATCGTTGGATATACGATTTCTCGGTTCCGATTGGGGCTGGATGTACCGGTTGTGCTGCGCGCCACGAGTGATATCGCTGATAATCAAGGTGGCTTGGGCGACATTGCATTCGATCTCCGAGGTACAATTTTACATCCAGAAGAAAGTCCAGTCGGTCTCGCGCTATCGGGCCGTTTTGGCGCGCCCACTTCTACTGTGGACCTGCCCATCGGCGGCTCTGGAATCGGCTATGAAACGGGACTGATTGTCGATAAGAGGATCGGTGGCTTGATCACTTTGGCGAATGTTGGCTACCGAGGAAGACCGCCCACCGAGTTGG
>PALY01000052.1 GCA_002707085.1 Deltaproteobacteria bacterium | reverse complement strand
ACGGGGCTGTTGAACGCCATGTATTGGTGGAGACAAAGCCAGGTCAGGTCAGCACGGAATGCTTCCGCAGATTCCGTAGAGTCGAAGTAGCCGTCTTCTGTTCCCCATTGTGTAATGGTGTCAGAGACGCGGCCAATCAGCTCGCGAATGCTCTTTTCACGACCATCTGTTCCGAGGTGTCCACGGAAGTACTTGGATACGACCACGTTGGTGGCTGTCATACTCCAGTTGGTTGGGAACTCTACGTTGTTTTGTTCGAAGACCATGTTTCCGGATGAATCGCCAATTGATGCGTTCCGGAATTCCCAGGTCACTGTGTCCCAGACATCAATGTCTTCAGGTGCGAACTTCCGTGTCCAAGTCAGGCCGGCTTCGACGTCGATGTTGAGGGGTTTCTGCTTTGTGCTGTTTGTGCTCGTGTCCATGTTCTGCTTTGTTTCTACTTAGTTGGGTGTTGGTGGGAGACACACCTCGGTAACGAGCAAGACTGCTCAGAGGTAAGACACTACGAATTCCACGGCAGACGCCGGTGGCATGTGGTGTATTTGAGGTGCAGGGGGGGGGATTTACGCGATGCCAGCTTTCATTGAAACCACTTCTTTGTCTTGACCGGAGCCCGGCTCAAAACTTTTGCATGTGGTGCCAAATCGGGGGACCGACGGCGCACTTTTGGTTTTACCGGGTTCAGAAAATCTGGTCAACCCCTTGAGACACAAGATGTAGCGTTTATCGAAAATTAAGGCACTATGGCTGGTGTGCAAGGTTGGGTGTGGACAACTGGGTAATTGTCCAAAATTAGCAACAATATTAGGATCTACGGCGATCCATACGCTATGGAAACGGGGGTGGTTCTGCCCCGTAATTGGAGAGAAAAAAAACTTTTTCAATGATGCACACGCACCTCTATTGACAACCTGTGGAAAAGTGGCGCGAAGTGCTAGAGTTGAAATCCTGGATAGATGGTTTTTTTGAGCATGAATGATGGACGATTTTAGATCTCGTATAGTTGGTCGAATCCGCAAAATGATCGATTCGGTACAAAACGGTGAAATCCGTTCCTTCGTCGTTGGTGGTGGCGCGTCTGAAGAAGTGGCTCAGATTCGAAACATTGGAACTGTCCGGTCAGAGTCAGACCGCCCCGCACTGTGTGGTTGGTTGGAAGATTTATCACCTGCAATCCGGCGAAACGCAGCATGGGCCTTGGGGCGTATCGGCTCCAAAGACGATGCAGCGGTTTTGATGGGATCGGCGAAACATGAACGTTGTGACATGCCTCGACTGATGAAGTGTGTGGCTGCCGTTCGCTGTGGCGCTCCCGTCACTGACGCTTGGGAGATTGTCGAGTATGGGGCGAAAAGAAGTTTTGAGGGATTTTACGGAGAGAGAAAGACGGCAGATGTGACGGGGTGGGGGGTTGATGATGTGGCTGCATTGTGGATTCGCTGTTTATCCAGTTCTGATGACAATCAGAATCCTGCATCGATTAGTCCGGAGCCAGTGGATGACATCCGTGCCCACCTTCACCGTTCCATAGAAGATGATCCCGATAATAGAAATGCTGTTTTGAATTTGGGCCTATTGGGTCATCCAGAGGACTTTGATCTTCTGTACAGAATGATTCCTGCGTGCGGACGAAGGATGCATCTGACTTTATGTGCCGCCTTTGGCTACCACGGTGACTTGCGATCGGTTGAATGGCTGCTGCGCGTACTTACGGCGGTGGATGAAAACCCAGGGCATGGGTTTGCGAGCCGAGCGGCCGCAGCAGCAGCCCTTGGCAGCTTGGGGGACCCAGGCGTGGCGGATAAGCTGGTACGGGCGCTGGCGGATGAACAGCGGGACTACGAGGGCCGTCCAGGGGCGGGGCTGGGCATCCAACGCTCGGTCCGGACATCCATATTGGGAGCCCTTGGCGAGCTTCAAAAACATCCCCATATACTAGAAGGGTACCTTGCAGATACTGACGGTTCAGCGGCCGGCGGTTTCTACTTGGTCGCGATGGATGGTTTGTGGAAGATAGGGGACCGGCAGAGACTGGTCGAACTTAATTCAGCACCAGACGAAATTTCCATCAATGCGAGGGCTGTGCTTCGCGAACTCGAAGGTCATTCTGATGTGGAGGTCTTGCCTGTACCGTGAGTGCCGTCAGCGTAACGGTCTCCCATCAGCGGGCTGATGATGCGTGTCATGCCTGATCTCGCAATGTTTACCGCATAAACGTCATTCGTTCCATCTGCGTACGCCACCTTGTTTACGAAACTAATGGTGATGTATCCATCACTAAAATCGGTAGCTGGGTTCGCGACGAAGCCCCTCGGGGAAAAGACAATAGAGTTGGTACCGGCGCCACTGGTTCCGTTGATGGTTCCCCAATCCATGATCGATACATGCCGAAGGTAATTTGTGGAGTCTTCGGAAATATCAAACGTTCCTTCTACTTCCATGAGACTTGTAGGAAGTGTTTCAAACTCGTCCGATGCGACACTGTGGTTCCCCAGTTGAATGAAGTATTCCCCTGCGTTTGCTGCGGTCAGTGTCGATGGCTTGTCGTCATAATCGCTCATGAGGATGCGGCATTCATAGCCGCTTTGTATGGCGACCATCCGGCAAGTATGTACGTTGCTGGCGAACTGGTCAGCACCGCGCCTTGCCCTGTATCGAGGCAATGTTTCACTGGTCAACCCGAAGCCCAGTGTGGCCAGTACCGAGAAGATGGCTACGACAATCATCAACTCGATGAGTGTAAAACCACGGCGTTGTTTGCGAGCAAAAATTTCCATCGTGTTGAATTGTAAGCCGTATCGGGTACGATCAGCAAGGGGCAAGATCGTTTGTTCAAATGGTTGTATTCGTAGGATGGTATCGCGAAAAGCAGTTGACGTAGGCCTATTCCCGAAATAGACGCGATTGCTTACCCGCTTGATGGGCTGGGAGACGGCCACCGTATGGTGAACTCGCTCCAAGCTTTATTGGGCAATAAACATGCTTTTAAAGCGCTATTTCGCGCAGAATACTTTGGAGAACCATCATGGCTCGCTATCGTGGACCACGAATTAAGGTTTGCCGGGCATTGGGAACTGTAATCCCAGGCCTTACAACAGTTGCTACTCTTGACCGACCATACCCGCCAGGCGAGCATGGTACACGTCGTAGAGGAAAGCTCTCTGACTATAAGATTCGTCTGATGGAGAAGCAGAAGTTGCGCTTCCATTACGGCGTGTTGGAGAAGCAGTTCAAGCGGTATGTATCAGAGGCGGTTCGTCGCAAGGGACCTACGGGTCAGAACCTGATGACAATGCTTGAGTCTCGGCTGGACAACTTGGTTTGGCGAATGGGGCTTGCACCAACAATCCCTGCTGCCCGTCAGATGGTTGTACACGGTCACATCCTTATTGATGGAAAGCGTGCAGACAGACCAAGCATTCAGGTCAAGCCTGGTAGTGAGATTGCCGTTTGTGCCAAGAGCCAACAAAAGGCTTTTATTCAAGAACGTTTGGCTGACAGCGCGTCTCGCGTACGTCCGAGCTTCTTGGAGTTTGACCCTGCGAAAGCTTCAGGCAAGTTGGTGATTGCACCAGACCCTGCCGAGGTTCCCCTCGAAGTAAACACACAAGCCGTTATCGAGTACTACAGTCAGCAGCTCTGATGTAGTTTCTATGAGGCAAAAGAAAACCCCGCTCAGCGGGGTTTTTTTATGGCCCTACAGTTTGAAACACACGATGCACAAAAAAAGCCCCAAGGGGTACCTTGGGGCTTGAAATGGTATTTGCACCAATCGTTACTTGATTTCCCGGTGCAATGTATGACGACGAAGGAACTTGTTGTACTTCATCAACTCCAATTTGGAGGGTGTTGTCTTCTTGTTCTTAAAGGTCGTGTAGCGACTCATACCAGGGACGCCGCTGCCTTTTTGTTCGGTACATTCGAGCGTCACGATCATGCGTGCGCCTTTTGCTTTCTTAGCCATGTTTTCCTCTCTCGCGCGAATCATTGCGCGGTCATATGATTAGAGCACGGCGGTTGTATAAACCGACGGGAGGTGTGTCAAGGCCTGTATGGGCATTCACATACTGTATGCTTGGTTTTCTTGAGACTATTGGGTGGGCTGTTCGTGAGAAGTCGGAGTTTGGAGCAATTTTTACGTGCCGTGGGGTGGCTTCCTGCAGTTGTAGTGGCGTGTTGCTTCATCAGTGCATGTGCATCCAAGAATACATCCATTCCCATCCAGGGAACGGTTGTGAAGTCCATATCCTTTGAAGGGAATGGTGGGCTTGTCGGCGGCATCCCTGATTCGACGCTTAGAAATGCGATGGAGCAAAGCAAGAGTCCCAGCACTTGGTGGCTTCGGCCATCGGAAAGGGCGGAAGTTCTAGATGCCGATACGCTGAGCAAAGATGCTTGGCGGATTGAGACTTGGTACGCCAACAATGGATATTTCAACAGCAGAGTACGTGGATGGGATGTCATTACCGTTCGAGAGGGGGATCCCAAGCGGAATCGTCCCAAGGTGGTTCGCGTTGTTGGCTATGTGCAACAAAGTAAGCCATCCACAGTTCGTGAACTTGAATGGGAGGGCATGGATGGCTTGGGTGGCGCNTTTCTAATGCTTCTGCAAAAGAAGGCGGCTGTTCAAAAAGAGCAACTGTTTTCGATAGATGCGGTCAAGGAGACTGAAGGCCAGACGCTTAATCAGCTTCATGAGCTGAGCTATGGCTTTGCAAAGGTCACTTCACGTGTAGAGGCCTATCCAGAGAAGAAAGCCGTTGATGTGTACATTACAGCGGATCGTGGACCAGCCTGCCGGTTTGGTGAGATCACGATCAGCGGCAATTATGATGTGCCCAAAGAATTTGTCATGTCGGAGATTACAATCAAGGAGGGNGGGGCCTTTCGCGCATCGAAATTGGCGGAAACCCAGCGACGCCTTTTTGGGTTGGGAATTTTTTCTGTCGTGAATGTCATCCCAGATCTCAGCCGGAAGGATGACAAGGTCATTCCGGTGACTGTCGAATTGTCGGAAAGCAAATATCGCCAGCTTCGTTTGGGTGCGGGCATTTCCTTGGAGAGTGGAAAGCAGGACATTCATGGCGTTGCTGAGTTTCAGCATGTCAATGTCTTCAACCGTTTGTGGAATCTCACGACCTCTGTGCGTCCTGGGTATACGTGGATCGCGACGCTTGATGACCTGGCGGATGAAGATACAGAAACACAAAAGAGTCCAACTGGACAGGCTTCTGTGCTTCTTGAAATCCCCCATTTCCCGAAACGGGGTTGGACACTCAACAATGAGTTGGATGTCGAATACGGGATTGAGTCAGGGTACGAGTTCCTTTCGCCATCTTTTGGCCCCATGATGTCCTNGCAAGTCAATGAGCCGTTGACTGTGGCCGCTGGATACAACATCAAGTTCTTCAAATACTTTGATTTGGCTGCCGATGATCAGCCAGGAAGCAATCGATTTGGTTTGAACTTCACCAATCCGTACATTTTGTCGGCAATGACTCAACAGGTGATTTGGAATACGCGAGACAATGCGCTGTTTCCAACGACGGGTGAGTACATCGTAGCGGACCTAAAAGAGGCCGGCGGTATTTTTGGAGGAGGCTTTAACTACATCGAAAGTCGAACCGATGTACGCGTGTTTCGAAGAATACGGAAGTTTTTGATGTTTAGGCCAAACATCACGGTTGGGGGGCGCGTTGCCGGTGGAGTCATGCTGCCCTTTGAGTCGTCGAGTGGTCAGGCAGAGGTTCCATTTGCTGAACGGATCACACTCGGTGGTTCAAATGATGTCCGTGGGTGGGGAAGATCTCGTTTGGGTCCCTATTTATGTGACGCAGATAGCTACACTGGGGGGCTTGATCTAGAAGACCCACGAGAAGCTGCACTGTGCGCGGGTGTATTTGGTAGGGATCAGGAAACGACTGCTATTCAGCCCATCGGAGGGACTGCCTACTTACATGGGACACTAGAAGTACGGAAATACTTTCTGGAAGGATATGGATTTGCGGTGTTTAACGATTGGGGCATGGTTTGGAACACTGTCGATCAGATGAGTCTGGGTAATTTGCTGCCTTCGGCGGGAATGGGCTTCCGGTATAAGAGTCCCATTGGTGCCATCCGTTTAGACGGTGCTTACAGGTTCAATCTAGAGCCAATGTTCAATCAAGAGCCAGGCTTACAAGTCCACTTCGGCCTTTCGGAGGCCTTTTAATGAAACGGGTCTTGCGAGCTGTGGGCAAATTTCTGCTTTTTGGTACCTTGGCGGTCGTGGGGATTGTCCTGTTGGTGTGGGTGGGCATTAGCTCTCCATATGGAAACAGTCTCATCCGCGATGAGATCTTGAATGCTGCCTCTCCATCTTTTCCTGGCGGTTCTCTCCATATTCAGGAAGTGGACACAAACTTAATCGGACACTTCTACCTAGAGGGGGTAGAGATCCGGAATACGGATGGGAAGCCATTGGTGGCGATAGCCAAGCTGGCCCTTGATTACGACGTATTCTCTCCGGTTTCCGGGCAGCTCGAGATTGAGTCTGTTCACGTTGAACGTCCCGTTATCGATCTTGCGATGGATACAAAAGGTGAACTCGACATTCTGGCGGTGTTTGGTCCTCAAGAAGAGGAAAAGGAGAAACCCCCTGCCGAACCTTTCTCCGGTATCGGACTCGATGTATTGATTGAAAAGGTGTCTATCGCTGACGCATCGTTATCCATTTCGGATCCTGCAGGCCCCACCATCGTGAAAGAGATGGATTTGGGACTGGGCATCCATATTGTGGGTTCCACGGTGTCTGTGTCTGATTTGGACTTGGATATTGACTTGGATGCGCCCCTCGATGTGGATGTGGCCGTAGATCTTGCCCTCAGGCTCGCTGATGAAGACCTACAGATAGAGAATACAAGCTTGGCTGTGGATGGCTTGTCCCTTGAAATAGAGGGGGTCGTACAGTCAGCAGAGACGGCTCCAACTGTAGACCTCAAGATCAGTTCACCACAATTGGATTCATCTACCATCAACAAGCTGGCCGAAGACGAAGTTTTGAATTCAGGCATTTCGTTGGCTTTGACGCTCAAGGGTCCGCTCTCTGATCTCGCTACTGGACTTACCTTTGGAATCCCTGCTTTAAAACAGGAAATGCATGTAGGGCTACAGACCGACTTGGAAGCGAAAGTGATGCCGTGGTCTGTGGTTGTCGAAACCGATGGGTTTGCCGTGCATGCCATGACACCTTTGGCCCCAGAACCCACTGTTTTAAATGGTCGCTATGCTGTTGAAGGTCTTGGGATTGAATATCCACAAGGGTTGAAGGCTTCGATCAACCTTGCAGGAGGGCCGCAGGTTTTTGCTGGTGAGGCCGTAGATTCGCTTTCGCTTTTGGCTGAACTGGAATCGGGACTCTTGAAGATAGAGTCTTTGGATGCTGTTCACTCGGTTGCCACTGTTCGTGTGGCTGGTGACGCTCACTTGGTTGATGGCACTGCACAACTGGATGTCAGCGCTTTGGTGAAAGATGCATCTCGACTGGCTTCCTATGGTGCTGAGGGGTTGGGTGGTTCTTTCGCCTTTGATGGTGCAGTCAAGGCGGGCTGGGAGCCCGATGTGTCAGCTGTAGTCGATGGAACGATTCGGATGGATCGTTTCCGTGGCCCGGGCATTACGGTGAAGAGAGGGTCCGGCACCATTCATGGCGAGATGCATGGCGATGTGGCTTCTGGAAATGGGAAGCTTACCCTTGAACATTTAGATGCATCGGGGACATCAATTGATGGTGTTCACCTTCAATTTGATGGAAAACAGGATGCTTCTGGAAGTGTTTCCGTTGCTGCTGATGTGGACATTGACAAGGTTGCGATGCCAGATGATCAGTTCGAGATGGAAGGTTTGGGTGGAGAACTGAAGGCATCGATTCCAGCGGGTGGGGAGATTGCCGCCACTGCTGATCTGATGGTTAAAACCTTCAGTGTTGGAAGTAGCGGCTATCGTGTTGATGGTGGACCCATCAGTCTCGACATGAAGGGAGACCAAGTTGATCTAAGCATCGACCTGCAACGGGAAGAAACGGATTTCCTTGTTGGGGCGATCTCCGGAAACCTTGAGACCGGGCAGTGGGATATCGGTGGCTTCAAGTTTGCACTGCTAAAGAATGACGGATTGGACGCCTCGGAGAATATCCGTTTCCGGTTGGTCGAGGGTGGAGCGGCAGATGTAGACGTTGATTTGGCAAACCCAGGTGGCAAGGGCCGGTTGCGTATTGTTGGGAATGCGACGGCGGATGAACCCAATCTACATATCCAGGCGGAGAATATTGACCTCAAATACGTGTCTCACATGCTGGATGAGGTCCTCGCTGTCAGTCAGCCCATGACTACGGGTGATACTGTAGTTGTCACAGATACAGATACTTCTGGTGCGGAAGCTACGCCCGATCAGTCGGATACGGGTCCACCAGTTGATGAGCCAAAGAAGCCAGAAGAACCTGTTGTGGCGACCACTTCAGAAAACCCCTTGGCGGGTGTGTCCGGAGCGGCGTCCATGGACATCCGAATCATGGGTGAGGGCGGTAAGGTTCGAGTCACGGGTTGGATGAATTTGGTGTCGTTGTCCATGAAGGACCAGGTAGACGCCTTGGACATTCGAGCAGACATTGGGGTTACCGATAATGAGGGAGCGCTCACGCTGCGGGTCGGTGATGCAAAGAACACCTTCCTGTGGACCAAGGGGCGCATTCCAATCGTGCAAGAAGATGGTGGGATTACCATCGACTGTGATGGCGAACTTCGTTTGAGGTCAATGGTTCCTGGGGTCAAGTTTTCAACGCTTGCTAAAAGACTGCCTGCGATGGGTACCGAAATTCGAGGTCGTGCCAGTTTGGATTTGGCTTTGGAAGGAAATGCGTGTGATCCGGACGTAAACATGGTTGCTGCAATGGATACAGCTGTGGGAATGCAAGGAGAGAGGGTTCGGCTGGACGTCTCCATGGATCGCGAGAACGATGATTTGGTGATGGTAACAACCGTTGAACAGGACAGTCGGCGAATCGCGCGCCTGGGTCTTGATTTGGGTACCAAGTTGTCCGATGTGCTGGCTCGAATGATGAGAAATGGGGAGGATGTGGACCTTTCTGTTCCAAATTCGTGGCTGGAAGATTTTGATGTGAAACTGGCTCTGCAGGGTGCAGATGTGGGTCGTCTCGTACGAATGGCTGAAGTGACCCATCCATTGCGTGGCGTTTTGGCAGGTGGTGTACGGGTTTCAGGGACGATGGATTCGCCTCGTGTTGAAGGTGGCCTTGTCNTGGTTGATGGCCAAATCGGTGAAGCGGAACTAGAGCAATTTACAGTAGGTTTCGTCCCNGTCGATGAGGGGTATNCGCTTGATACTGTGATGAACTTTAAAGAAGAGGGAGGACTCGAAGTGGACGGGTTCTTGCCNTTGGCCATTGCGTTTGACGAAGANATGGCGCTGGACAAAGAAGGCCTTTCCATTCGTATAAACGGAGAAGGAATACCGTTGGCGATGGCTTCTGGACCGGGCGGTCTTACGGATGCCAATGGCACCATCACTATCGATGGTAAGGTCGAGGGTTCATTGGACGCGCCGGTTCCCAAGGTGTCCATTGGTAGTGAGAATGCAGGGTTCACGTTGTTGGCAACTGCGCTTCGCTACGACCCAGTCAACATGAAGATTGACTATGAGCCTGGCTTTGTCACCATCAAAGAACTCTCGATGCGGTCCGAACAACTTTGGGGCCAGAACCCGAAATCAGGAACCTTTGGGGTCAGCGGCAAAGTAGANCTTGGAGATGACGGCCCNACCGGAGTGCAGCTCAAGACAGTGTTGGACCAGTTTTGGCTNTCTTCCACTCGCCAAGCCAGTTTGGCGACATCTGGAGAGATTTCAGTGCGTGGTCAATACCCTGATCTGACCGTTTCCGGTGGGATCGTGATGGATGAAGCGTATGTAGCCGTGGGCGAGGAGGTATTGAAAGAAGCTTCTGGATTTGAAGTGGATGAAACCATTCAGATTCATCGGACGAAGCGAGAAGTCGTTGCCGTAAAGCGAGAAGAGGAAGGCCCCAGTGTGACCGACANCTTCAATATTGATCTTGATATCGACTTGGGGCAGGCNGTGCGTCTAAAGGCGGANGTACCCNTGGCTGAGGACTTCGGCGCNCAGTTTGCCCANCTTGCTAACTTTGCCTTGGACTTGGGTTTGGATGGTCAACTCAAGGTTCAGCAAGAGGATGCTGTTCTTTCTGTAATGGGTGAACTGGAAACCCTCCGAGGAGAGGCGATAGCACTGGGCAAGCGATTCACATTGAATGAGGGTTCCATCACATTTACCGGTGAGGCTTATACCAATCCGCAATTGGACATCAAGGCGTCTCACCAGGTGGGTCAATATGGGACTGTGGATATCGCTATAGCGGGTGATGTGGAGAGNACCTCGATGGAACTCAGTTCTCCGGAGTACCCAGACCAAACGGACGTTATGTCGATGCTCTTGTTCGGTAAGCCGGCTTCAGCGATGTCTGAAACGGAAGGCGAAAGTGGNGCNGGCTTGTTGAGTGCAGCGATGGCGAGTGTNGGAGGCCAAGCAGCACGTGCTACAGGGGCTTCGTTCCTACAGAATGTGCAGATTGATCCCGGTTCAGGCTCCGTNAAAGTGGGCTTTCCGCTCACCGATAGGATCTACTTATCTATTGAAAAGATGAATCCTGATAATGAAACCGACAACATTACACAGGCCGCTCTTGAATGGATCCTGACTCGATCATCGTATGGTGAACTTGTCACNGGAGATNGGGGGCAGAGTTCCGGAGATGTATATTGGCGTTGGCGTTTCTAAGGCGGTGTAGGGCNCGATGGGAGCGNCCCATCGATCTGGCTTCTCTTCGGTGGATCCGCGCAGTTTTCGCTGTACTGATGATGGTGGAGTTGGTGCGCTACGCNTCGTTGGGATGGATCAAGTATTACTACACCNATGCNACGACGCATTTTAGCTACCCNGGTGTGGACTNTATCCAGCCGTGGGGTGAGACCGGGATGTGGGTTCACCTCTGCACGCTCATGGTNCTTGCNTTGGGGTTGTTTGTTGGGTGGCGGCCCCGTCTGTTTGCAGGGNTGTTCACGCTTGGTTTTGGATACCTNTTCCTTCTTGATCAAGCGTACTATTTGAACCATTTGTACTTGGTTTGCCTGCTTTCATTTCTNTTCTGTTTGATTCCAACTGANCCACAACGCATGGGTCGACANTGGATGCTNGATCTGATGCGNTTTCAGGTAGGTGTGGTCTATTTTTATGGTGGATTGGCCAAGCTCAATGAAGACTGGATNTCTGGNCAGCCNATGGTGGGATGGATGCAGGCGCGAAGTGACTGGNCCGTGGTGGGTGAGTTGTTGGCGTGGGACCCAACCGCNCTNTTNNTNAGNTGGGGNGGTTTGGCTTTTGATTTATCGATTGTTCCCTTCTTGTTGTTTAGGAAAACGCGACGTCCAGCATTTTGGTGCGCGGTGTTGTTTCATCTGCTGAATGCGGCATTATTTCGAATCGGTATTTTTCCATATTTGATGGTGGTGCTAACCACGGTTTTTTTCAGCCCCAAGTGGTGTCGGCTTGTAAATGTTGAGCGTCTCCCTGCACGTCCTTTCGGAGGTTGGGTACTGCCCTTTGTCGGAGTATGGGTCTTGATCCAATTGGCGCTTCCCTTGCGTCATCACTGGGTAGATGGCCCTGTCGCATGGAATGAAGAGGGTCATTACTTTTCGTGGAGAATGAAGACCCGGAGCAAGGTGGGACGTGTGGCGTTTCATGCGATCGACAAGAAAGAAGGGACACACCTTAAGTTCAATCCAAAGCGCGATTTAACGCTTTTTCAGTACAAGAAAATGGCGACTCGACCCCGTCTGATTCTTCACTATGCGCATCACATTCATGGAAAGTTGGCCGGTCAAGGAAGTGGAGAGTGGGCCATACATGCGGACTCCAAAGCGGCGTTGAATGGTCGTCCAGCTCAGACGCTGGTGCGTGCTGAAGTGGACCTGTTGACGGTGACCCGTGAATCCGCAATCGGTGAATGGGTTGAGCCTCTACAGGAGTAGCTCACGGGCAGTCTGCACTTGAACACACGACTCGCACGGAAGTTACACGTTCTAAGCCTTGCAGGTACTTTTGTGCGCTTGCTAAGTCTTGGTTGGTGTCGATAATCAACACCGTTTCGTTCGGGTAGGTGGTAGCCAAAACCCGGCTTGTTGGCCCACTGTGTTCAACCCTAATGATGACGGCTTCATGGTTTTCTTGTGTGGCCGGGCGCGAAAGATAGCCCTGCATCTTGCCTACTTTTACCCGGTGGACATCGGCTTTTTTCGGGCTTGTTTGAAGTTTTGCCGTTGGTGGTAGCGGGACCGGATCCGGTGTCTCACACGCGAATAGGATCAGGATGAAACAGAACACGTTCATGATGCCGTCAAGTACAGGTGAATGAGCGCTTCAATATTACCCTTTTTCGCTCCAGCGATCGGTGAGTCAATCACTCCATGACAGATGGCTCCCGCTTCTTCGGCTGCTTCACGTACACCGTCGATTGCTTGAGTTCGCAGCCCATCGTCACGTACAACTCCACCCTTTCCAATCGACTCTTTACCAACTTCAAATTGGGGTTTGATGAGCAGTACGGCATCAGCCCCAGTCCCCGACAGCCTTTGAATTGCGGGGAGGATTTTCTTGAGTGATATGAAGGAGAGGTCACCAACGATGAGATTGGCCTGTTCAGGGAGTGCTTCAAGGTGACGAGCGTTTGTGCGTTCCATCACCACGACTCTGTCGTCTTGTCGAAGCTTCCAGGCCAGTTGGCCGTACCCGACGTCTACGGCAAATACGCGACTGGCTCCACGTTGTAGGAGACAGTCGGTGAACCCGCCTGTGCTTGCTCCCAGGTCGGCGCAGACTCGCCCCTCAGGATTGACATCAAATGCATCGAGCGCAGCAGCCAGTTTGATTCCACCCCGGCTGACATAAGGCATTGTTTTGCCTCGAATACGGACATCAACGTCATCCTGCACTTGGGTGCCAGGCTTGTCTTTGGGTTGGTCGTTCACCAACACCTGGCCCGCTCTAATAATGGCTTGGGCTCGCTGTCGTGTGTCAGCCAAGCCCCTATCGACAAGAAGCTTGTCGAGTCGGACCTTGCTGGACACTTAGTGGTCTCGCTCGATTGTGTAGCGTGCCAGTTCTTCCAAACGTTCGGAATGTGGCAGGCTTCTTACTGCGGCAAGCGCTTCTGCGAGCAGACTTCGCGCCCGTCGCTGAGTTTCTTCGATTCCCATAAGTTTGACGTAGCTTGGGGGGCCGTCATCGCCGGCATCCTCTTCCGCATCTAGAACATCGTCAGCCATTTGAAATGCCAACCCAATGGCGTCTCCGTATCGTGTCAATGCTTCCAATTGTTTGGGACTTGCGCCCGCGGCGATGCCACCCATCCGGTTTGAGGCGCGGATTAAGGCTCCAGTCTTTCCTTGATGGAGTTTCATTAAGGATTCAGCGTCGGTTACTGGGCCACCCAATCCTACATCCGCTGCTTGCCCACCAATCATTCCAATGTGGCCTGCAGCTTCAGTCAGTTCATGAATTAATCGTACCTGGACTTCGGCTGGGAGGTCTGTATGGGTGAGGGTCCGGAATGCTTCCGTCAGTAAAGCATCTCCCACTAATAGTGCTGTGCCTTCACCGAAGGCGATGTGGGTCGCAGGTTTTCCTCGTCGCTCACTGTCATCATCCATACATGGAAGGTCGTCGTGGACAAGAGAGTAGGTATGGACCAACTCTACAGAAGAGGCAACGTGAATGATGTCGTCGGATATGGTGGCACCGAGTCCCTCTACAGCTCCAAATGAAAACAAGGGACGGATTCTCTTCCCGCCAGTTCGCAGTGGATAAAGTGTGGCATTTTGAAATGTAGGTGGCCACGCATCTACGAATCTAGACTGCAGGCAGCGGTCTACAGATTCTCTTAGGGACGCGCACCATGTAGCGAAATCCATGAGTATTATCCGGCTGGGGTTTCAGCTCCTTCGACTGCTGCGCCCTCTGCTTCTGGCGGGGTACATGCAGTGAAGCTTTCTTCGGTTTTCAATGAAGCCAACCCCAATCGGTCGGCGCCAGCATCGCGGGCCAGATCCAGTACAGCAACGACTCGGTCATACGATGCATCTGGGTGAGCATCTACAAAGACTGTCTTCTTCGCGGCGGCTCTGATTCTCTTACCGAGATTTTCCCGGAGCGGTTCCATTTCAAAAGGGGTGCGATTGAGCGTGACAGTTCCGTCTTTGCACACAGCAAGAAGCAGTTGATCTTTTGGAATGTCGTCAGTGTCGACAGTTTCTGTCTTGTCTGGGAGGTTCACGGACATTTCATTGATCATGATCGGAGTAAGGACCATGAAGATGATCAGCAAAACCAAGACCACGTCAATCAACGGTGTGACGTTGATGTCGCTAGCGACGGGTTTGGATTGTTTAAAGCCCTTCATTGCCATGGGTTACTCCTTCAACCCTTCGACGGCGAGGAGCATGGTGGTCATGCCTCCAGCGTGGATGACATCCATGACTTCACGAACTTCACGCCAAGTCAGATTTTTGTCGCCCTTGACCAAGAGGGAGCGGGAAGGCTTGTCTTGGTACGCCATATTGATGTCTGTCACCAAGGCGTCCATTTCTGAACGCGTCGTGTCGACGTAGACTTCTGGTGGAACTCGAGGGGCAGTCATCCCTTCGGGTACAGAAACTCTGCGTTCCTCCGCTTTCTTGATGGATACCACCAAGTGTTGGCCCCCATCACGCACCTCATTTGCAGTCTGGGCGACTGGCAGGGGTACGTCTACGCCGGAACCCAACAGGTGAGTGATGACCATGAAGATGATGAGCAGCACCAACACCACGTCCACCAGGGGCGTGACATTGATGTCGGCCATTGGCCCACCACTGCGATCACCTACTTGCATACCCATGCGTCAGATCCTCAGCTGTCCGAATCGGTCATTGGGGGAAGAATCTGCTTTTCACACCAGTCAAGAATCTCTTGTACAGATACTTGCATGTCGTTGGTGATTTCATCAATCTTCGCTGTGAAGTAGTTGAACAGCCAAACACCGATGATGGCAACACTGATTCCGATGGCCGTTGTGATGAGCGCTTCAGCGATACCGGACGAGATGGCTGCCAAGTCACCACCACCCGCTTCACCCATCATTTGGAAAGCGTTGATGATACCGAAAATGGTACCTACAAGACCAACGAAAGGCGCTGTAGAACCGGTGGTTGCGAGAATGTTCAATCCCTTCCGGAGCGCTTGGCCTTCAGTGATGGCGACGCGTTCAAGGGCGCGCTCAGCGGCTTCGATACCGTGCTTGTCTTTTCGCCCACTGAACTCTGTGAGTCCACCGACGAGCAGACGTCCGAGGTAAGAGGCGCCATACTCATCTTTCTCACAGATGGCTAGTGCGTCTACCGGATTGGCTGCGGACAAAGGCCCCGCAACTTGCTCTGCAATCAGTCTTGATTGACGGCGTGCCTTGGCCAGGGCCAGGGTTCGTTCAACAGCGACGTACAGGCACCACACAGCCATGAGCATCATGACGGCGAGAACTATACGAACCGGTAAACCGGTCGCTGCCCAAATTTCTTGAGGTGTAAAGTGCATAAAATCCTCAGCTAAGCTTGAATCGAAGTTTAAGAACGAACTGCGTTTTCACAGCCTTTCCTTCATCTTTCATGGGGTAAAAACGCCAATTCCAGGCGGCCTTTTTGGCCTCGGCGTGGAAAACTTTGGGGCAGGCTTCCATTTTGATATCGTACGGCTTGCCTTTTTCATCAATGAAAAACCGTATGGAGCAACTTGCCTCTAGGCCCAACTGTTGGGCACTTTTTGGATACTTTGGGTGTACGCGACGTTTCGGTTTTACTTCAGTCCAGTGGACTGCTCGGACACCTGTGCCGCCCAGTTGTCCACCCAAAACACCGCCAATCACACCACCGACGACACCACCGACGACGCCACCTTCAACTCCGCCTTCTACGCCGCCTTCTTCACCTTCTTCTTCGGTTTCGACCGTCTCTTCAGGAATCTCTTCCGGCAGTTCAGTTGGCTCAGGTTCGACTTCTTTGGGGATTTCTTTAGGTTCGTCGGGCTTTTTCTCTTTTTTGGTCTTCTTCGCACCACCGCCAGCGGGTGGAGGAGGAGGAGGGGGAGGGGGCGCAGCATCGAAGAAGGTGACCTCGATTGGGAGATCGTCTACCACTTCTTCTGCAACGGTAGCTCCGGCCCAGACCAGGCCGCCAATCATGGCACCGTTAATAGCGACGGAAATCAAAAACGAGCCGGCTTGTTGCCGACGGTCTTGTTTCCGGTCGCGACCCACAGTGTCAAACATTGATTTCTCCCATAGTTGCCAACGGCGTATAGCCTGATTCAACCCATCAGGTGGCATGAAACGGAGTGATGTTCACACCGATTTGTTGAATGATCCACCCTGTTATGATTTTGCTTCACCTTCAATGGGTGCATCAGTCAGTTCAGTGATTCGCTGTTCAGCCCCATCCAGAAGCTCTGAACATTCCCGGACCAACTTCACTCCGGACTCAAATGTCTGCAGAGATTCCTCTAAGGGAAGTTCTCCACTATCCAGACGCCGAACGTGTTCCTCTAGTTCCTGAAGAGCTACTTCGAAAGTACGGTTTTCTGTGTCTGACATGGTGTGGTCCGCCGATGTAGAGTTGGAAATGTGTGGGATAAATATTGGGCAACACCCATTACTATCACATCAATACTGAAGGAACAGTCTCATATATTTGCGCATGAAATTTGGCCGTATTTCCTAGGCTAAATCCATGCGTTCGATTTGAATCATTTGGTATGAAAAACGGTCGCCTTTGGAAATATCAGAGGCCACGAGGACTTGTTGCCCTTGTGCGTTTGTCGCAATTCGCTCTGGACGCACTGTAAGACGCTTTCTCTCCATTCCCCGGGTCACGTAGATCATGTCGATGTTCTTGGCTTGCTGGATTGCTTCCAAAACCACGTCCTGTACTTCGCGTGGACTCCGTCGTGTTGGCAGCGCTTTTTTCTTCTTGCGTCCCTTCTTGGTGGGAATGGCATTCGCGTTTGGAATGAGCTGAACCAAAGATGGCTGCGTATCCGCTGCGTGGGCGCGAGTAAGAGGATCTTCTCGACCAGCACGTGCTTCGGTCACGAAATTTAGCAGTCGTCGGCGTGCGTCAACCCCTGAAGGATCGTCTGGATATGTGCGCGTTTGAGGTGCAACTACGAACCCTGCCTCAATTAATGCTTGGTTTAGCTCTGGCATCCGAGCTCTGTCGACTGCATACATTCCTGGCACAAAACGGTGCAGTAAAAACGGCTTTACCGTCCGGTTGGTTTCTAGACGGCGAATTTGTGAACGATGAATGGTGAGCATTGTGAGGTCGTGGAATTCTACGTCTCCTCGCTGACCACACCAGCCTCTCAGTGTCGTTTCGACATTCTCGGGCAATCCGATTTGGCTGTTTTCACGAAGAAACTCGAAAATGTCTTCTCTTCGCCAGCCGCGCTCAAGCGCCTGTTCGATACTGACTTGTGTGATCTTATATGTATTGGCTCGGTCACAGGCGGTCAGTTCAGCAAGTTCACCCACTCGGAAAAAGAGAATTGGAGCCATGCCAGCTGGGGCCATGATTTCAAAACTTGGGGTCAAATAAAACTGTGAAAACCCTTCATCCTCTGGAGGCTCGACAAGGCGAAGCGCTCGACTGGTAAGGCGATAGAACTTTTCTTGGCCCCATTGTCCAAGCTCCAAGATTCCAGCTTCGACCAGTGGGGTGAAACTGTAGCCTTCGCGCTGAGCAGATTTTGGGCTGCTCCATTGGTTCTTTCGGTAACGGTCCCGCCAATCTTCTCCGCGACGCCAACGGCGATACAGTGCTTGAAGTGGTCGTTCTGGTACCCACGAACCGCCTACATCATGAATTGCCCAGATCAGCCATTCCGCACTCGGTAGGCGTTTGTCCAGGGCATTGAACACAAGATCACGTTGATCCTCTGGTTCAAGTT
>PALY01000051.1 GCA_002707085.1 Deltaproteobacteria bacterium | reverse complement strand
CGAAATGACGCCGTCTGTCTGCCCCGTGCCGCAGCTCGACTGTACGGCGCGCTGAAAGCCGCCGGAGCAGGCGACAACGTCACCCTTGAGCTCATCGAGGCCGCCGGTCATTCCGATAGCGAACCGCGCATCTCCACAGCCCTCCGTCAAGCCACTGATGCATTGGCAGATGAGGCCGCTTCCTGACATGTGACGCTACAGCGGCTGCGACTGTGTGATCTGCAGCATCGACTCCACCGCACCGCGACTGAGTTGTACAGCATGACTGCTGGAGTGTGCGGCGTGTTTTTGCCCACTTCAGCTTTCAGTGCAGCCACAGGACGCTTCCATTGATCACTCTTGACCCCTGATGCGGCAAAAAACGGAAGGGTGTTCAATGGAAGCAGCCTTATTGCAAATGGGTTGCGTTAACGCATCGCCTACAATAAACCGGCGGTGCCAACCGCAAGAGGGCGGACCATTGGCACCTCTTTTCCAACTTCCCTGTCGTGGAGGAAGAAGACTCTGATGACTGAGGTTCAAGAATCCAACACGGAATACGACGTCGCAATTGTGGGCGGTGGACCCGCAGGTGTGGGGGTCGGGGTTGCGCTCACTCATGCGGGCATCAAGAACTTTGTGTTGTTGGAACGCCACATAATCGGAGCCTCTTTTGCCCTTTGGCCATCGGAAATGCGCCTCATCACCCCTTCATTTCCCACCAATTCGATTGGAATGCTGGATCTAAATTCGATCGCAATCGGGGTGTCCCCAGCATATAGTTTACAAGTAGAACATCCCTCAGGAATACAGTACGCCAAGCATCTCCATAAAGTCGCACAGTTCTTCAAGCTACCCGTTCGAGAAGCGGTCGATGTTCGCCAAATCAGTAAGTCCGAAGGTNTTTTTGAACTCGAAACGGGCAANGAAACCATCAGGGCAAAGCATGTCATTTGGGCCGCTGGCGAATACCAGTACCCGCGATTGAAAGGGTTGGTGGGTAGCGAACTTTGCCGCCACACTGCAACCATTCCCGACTACGAAAGCCTGNATGGTGANGAGTTCATCATTGTGGGCGGGTATGAAAGNGGCGTCGATGCGGCCTACCATCTTGCCCGCAGAGGCAAACGCGTGAAGTTGTTCGATAAAGGAGCCCCATGGGAGAGCGAAACTGCCGACCCCAGCGTGGCGCTCTCCGTCTTTTCAATCGAACGAATGCGTACCGATGCGTTCACAAAGAATGTGGAGCTATTTCCAAACATGCCCATTGATTCGGTGACTCAGACCGATGACATTTATGAATTGACCGCACAAAACGGACAGAAATTTCGAACCGCCACTCAACCGCTTTGGGCCGGCGGTTTTGCAGGGAGTCACCAACTCGTCGGAAATTTGTTTGAGTCACGCGAAGATGGATTTCCATTGCTTAATGAGCATGATGAATCGACCATCGCACCGGGCATGTTTTTATGCGGCGGTGCGGTTCGTCATGACGAACACATCTTCTGCTTTATTTATAAATATCGACAGCGATTTGCCGTTGTGGCCAAAACCATTGCGACATCCTTAGGGCTGCCCGCTGAATACCTCGAGACTTACCGCAACTGGGGCATGTATCTGGATGATCTGTCGTGTTGCGGGGAAGAGTGTGTATGTTGACTAANANNGNCTCCAGNNCCTGNGGTCAANCCTNNAAGNCNGNNTTGGNTCNNNCGNGCGCTTCGGATCGAGTGGCTTGGGCAGACCGCGGCCAGCCTTTTTTGGATTTCCAGCGTATTCGCCTATGGCATCAGCACCACGGGAGACTGGCTGCAGTTGTTTGCTGCGTCAGCATGGTTGCTGGCCAATCTCGCGAGCTTGGCTGCGGGCGACGCAGATTGAGTCACCTGCTGTAGCTTCCAAGCTCATGCCCCTGTAGTCACGCAACTCCTTGCTTGTGATTTCCCCAACGGCCCGAAGACCACCGGACACTTCTGCAAGCGAATGGTCCGTTAGCCATTCTTTCATGCCGGGAATCGACACCCAAACGTCTGCCTCCGCTTCTTTTTCTTCACTCAACAAGACGGGCAANGAGCCCAGTGGAAAGAAGGCTTCATCGACGATTTGACCCCACAATGCATCATCCCGCTTCGACCAAGCCTCTCCACACTCCTGCTCAAAGGCTGCGGCCTAGTCTTGTGTTAGCGATGCGGGTTCAATGACTGTACTCGATGCCTTCCGCACAAGGTCTGGCTCACCGAGCAACGCTTGCTCCATTCGAAGACGGTGTTGCTTCGCCTTCACCGCCGACCATATGCCAATGCCAAATGGGTAGCATCCAATGCCAGTGGCACAAGCGATATTGGTGGTTCGGCGACTTGCACGCCAATCGTTGAACGCCTCGGCCGCTGCTTGGTAGCCGCATCGTTGAAACTCGGTGGTGATCCAAGCACGGGTTTCTACACCCCGCACATCCATCATTTTCCCATTGATGGTCAAAGTCGTCATTGTCGAATGCACNCTCTGGATATCGCCCCAGTGACACCCGCCATCATTCGTTGCTTCTGCACCATCGATCANTGTCATGACAGGAGGTTTCAGNCCCACCTGCGACGATTCAGTCGGCTTTGTGAGTTCACTGACCGGGACGCTTCTGTAAGCGACCGCAACCGGTTCGTGACTCTGTTGGCTGCATACCGCTTCAAGTTCTGCATCCGCTGTGACCACGATGAACTGGCCAGATGCATCGAGCCGACCGCAGCGCTGCTCGGTAATCACAGCCGTCAACACCTCTTGCACGGCATACATGGAACCTCGCTCCACTTCAGTCGCAGTGTCCAACATGGCCGTACACTCCGGGTTGGGCGCCATGGCCAACCGCTCTAAAGTGTGATGNACCGGAACATCAAAGTTCACCTTTCGAACCAAACTGGCCGAACCCTTCACACCGATCCCAAAGCCCACACGAACCCCAGCCTGCAAGTGACTGACCACCTCGGCTGATGTATACGGATCGCTTCCCGGTTGCGCATCAAAGCAATCCCGAACCATCAGACTGTGGCCCGTTCCGTCATCTTTAAAAATCCGTCCGACCTGAAACACACCCGACAATTCCGGTGTCGGGGTCCATCCGGCTTTGTCGAGCAAACCAGCCAGTGCGGGGATTTCCGACGCATTGGCCGCCGGAACCGACTCGCCCACTCGTTTTTTNANNTNCGCGGGTGCGGCCGCAGCCGTACCCACACCCACCAAGGCCATGAAACCAACAATCCCCTGCATCCACATACAACAACGATAGCATCCAACTTTAGCTCTCGACAATACCGGCCGCTTATTGGAGCCTGANAAACCAANTCGATTGCAATTTCTCTATCGATGAATGATTGGCCACCACANGCNTCATCGCCTCACTCGTCACTGTAAAGGTTGAGCGCCTTCAGTTCCGATTGCCGTCGTTGCAACTTTTTTAGCAGGCTGTTCCGGTCATAGGGCTTCATCCCCTTCCAAGCCCTGGACTCTTTGCTTGTCAGACCGCACGCCACACACCAGCCTTTCGGACTTTGATATCTGCATACATCAATGCAGGGGCTTTTCTTTCGTTTACTCATTCGCCTTGATGCTTCTTCAACCTGATACTCGGTTCAACGCCTCTTGTATCCCCGCTTCCAGTTTTCGAAGCCTGGAGAACTCTTCAAACAGCCGTTGATCAAGGTTCTTGAAGTTGAGAGGCATCATTCGCATGCAAATCGTGTAGCCCGTGCCAACGGTCTTGTAGCCCTTCCAGCTTTTGATTCGNTCCCCTTCTATGGCCAGAAGTTCTTGAATAAACCTCTCTTGTGAAGGGCAATCCTCCTCCGCATGCACACAGATTGGAAACTCCTTCTGACGCATCTCGCGGGCCTCAATGTAGGTCTCAAAATGGATTCCACCTTGATTGTGGTTGTGCCAACCGTCTTTATACAGTTGAAGGTACTCGCCTCGGTTGTAGATGTACCAGTCATCGCGAAACCAACTGGACCGCTCCAACCGTTTTTCAAGATTACGGAAAACGCTTTTTGAATTCTTCATCGATCCATGACCCGCCAGTAAGTCACGCCCCCGCTGGCATCGAGGGCTGCGAGTCCACGGTCATCCGGTCTCCAGGTCAAGCCAGAAACAACATCGGGCATATCGACCTTACCACCCACAAGAGCTGCGCCTGTCGGGAAACCTTGCCCGTCACTCTGAAGCGACCACACCACCACAGCGCCATCCCTCGCTCCCGACGCAAGTCGCCTTCCACGCCGGGCAAACGTAAGTGCAGTGATCGGTTTGATATGCAGTTTCAACACGCCAGGACTTGTGCCTTCAGGGCCATCCCCTTCAAAACTCCACACCGTCACATCCTCTCCACCGCCGGTCGCGAGCAGGCCACCTTTGTCATCGAACGCTAGGGCAGACGGCTTGCCCGGATACCCGTGCATCTGAGAGTCCTGCCCCGTAGAGCGACGCCAAAAGTGTACCGAGTTGTCTTGGCTGCCACACGCCACAACATTCCCATCGGGACTTAAAACCATCGACACCAAAGAACCTTTCCATTCCAACTGCTGAAGGATTTCTCCCGAGGATGCTTCGAAGAAGGTCACACGCCCATAGCAAGCGGTCGCCAACTCCCCTGTGCCGGACCAAACAATGGTGCTGACTGTACTCGGATGATTGTCCGATTTCCAAAGCTCTTGACCATCGACGTCGAACACATGAACGCGACGCGAAATGGATACAGCCAACCGTTGTCCGTCCAAGGACCACGCCACATTCTCTACCCAGCCACTACCCAGTTCAATGGTATGGCTCACCTGGCCCTCTTTCGCATTCCAGATCAACACTCGCCCGTCCTGACCAGCTGTGACAAAGCGAGCTCCATCAGGGTGGACGGACATCGCGAGCAGCCCACCCTCATGAATCTCTGGATGCTCCCAATGGATCGAACCAGACGTACCCTCAAAGCCATAAACACTACCAGCAGCGTCACCCACCACCAGCACATCGCCACCGCTCACCCATCCGCCAGCGATGGCGTAATCTCCGACGGCCGCTGACCAACCTTGGCGAAGTACGCCTCTGGGTCCATTGGTGTTCATACCAGACATGCATCAAATCCCTGTGTGATGGCTTCTTCGTCAAGATTGCGGCCGATAAACACCAGCTGATTGAGTCGAGGCGCATCACCCCATGGCTTTTCGGGCTGGCCGTCAAAAAGCATGTGGACGCCTTGGAAAACAAAGCGGTCAGGTTCGCCAGCAATGCTGAGGAAACCCTTCATGCGGAAGATGTCCACACCACGTTCACGCAAAAGCTCACCGAGCCATGCATTCAACCGATCAGGATGAACATTTCCTGTTCGCTCGATAGCAAACGACCCCACTTCGTCGTCATGCTCGTGCTGAGCGACCCAAATCCGCTCGACTTCGACAGGAATCGTGCCTTTGTCGGCATCAAGAAGCTGCATATCGAACTCCTCTGCCGTGTGTTGGGCGTAAAGACCAACCCGCACCGGTGCATCCACGTTCAGGAAGAATGACTTGCGACCGGCTTCTTGAAGCTGAAGGCTGACATGCTCTCCCAAAGACACTTCTGCTCCTGGAACGACCGACTTGGCGGGTTCGGCATAGCGACGGACACACAACTCGGCCCCCTCGCGGAGTGCCGCATCATCGACTCCCTGATCCGCGATGATCACCAAAGACATCTCCGGATCAGGACCTTCGGCTAGACTCAGTTCGTAGCGTCCTGGCTGAAGAGAATAAACGCCCGTCCATTCAAAGGGATACTCTGGCTCCAAAAAGGTTGGGCGTCGTTCAAGCACCTGGTCGAGATCGAACGCACTGAGATTGAGTACCGTATCGACCGGAATGTCTGCTTTTTCACTGCGAACGACCCGTGCCATTCGGTTCATGTCCCGGAGTCGAGCCTCTAGGTTGTCGAGTCCGTCCGTACCCACCAAGTCCGTCTTGTTGAGGACAAGTACGTCAGCGAATGCAATCTGCTCGGTACTCTCGTCGCTTCGACCAAGCTGCTGCTCAATGTGGGCTGCATCAACAAGGGTCACGATTCCATCGAGGGTGAACTCTTCTCGAATCTCGTCGTCCATAAAGAAGGTCTGTGCAACAGGCCCCGGATCAGCGAGTCCTGTGGTCTCCACCAAGACATAATCAAACTTATCGCGACGCTTCATCAGATTGCCGAGTACACGGATTAGATCTCCCCGTACTGTGCAACAGATACAACCGTTGGACATCTCAAAGATCTCTTCGTCCGCATTGATGACCAACGCTTGATCGATACCCACCTCGCCGTATTCATTTTCGATGACTGCGATGCGCTTGCCGTGTTCCTCACTCAATATTCGGTTCAGTAAAGTGGTCTTTCCGGAGCCGAGAAAACCTGTGAGGATGGTCACAGGTACTTTTTGCTGGGTATTCATTTAATTCTCATTGTTGGTGGTATTGAACGAAGAAATGTCGAGGGAAAAACCCCACGCCTTGCTGACCTGAACGAGGTCATTGGCATCTATGGAGTCTGTCGGTTTGTGGATTTTGTGTTGGCCGGGCAGCATTCCAAAACAGAACAATCCTATGACAGTTTCAAGGGCGGCACAATCTTGTTCTACACAGGACAACTGTGTAACCGTGATTAACGCCTCTTCAGGAAGTTCAAGCGCTTAACGTAGCGACCGCTTGATTCGCCGAACAGCATGGAGGTTCGGCTTGTTTGTGGTACTTCCGATCAGCAAGGATTCTCCCCTTGTTCCGGTGTCGCGAGTCCTGCCCGCAAAAGCCATGGTCTTGAAAGACCCTCGGCCGATGGTCCGTCGAACACCACTTGTCCGTCTCGCAGTAGAACGACTCGTTTGGCTTGAGGCGGCACAGAGTGCAGATCGTGCGTGGCCCAAACGCAGGCGGCACCCGTCNGGCGAACCGATTGTTCCACGNNTGTNNACAGGTCATGGGCGGCCACAGGATCAAGACCAGAGGTGGGTTCATCAAGGAGCAGCAACTTGGGTTCAAGGACCAACAAACCGGCGAGTGCAGCCCGACGCTGCTCTCCAAAACTCAGTTGGTGACATGGACGCTCAAGAAGATCGCCAATCCCCATGGATTTTGCCATCTCTACAGCTCGGTCGGTCGCTTCATNCTCGTCGACACCACGACGCAACAAGCCCCAAGCGATGTCTTCGACAACGGTACTCGCGATAAAATGATGCTCCGGGTTTTGACTGAGCAGGGCCACGCGTCCATCCAATCGGGATGGCAGTCCAGTTCCTGGCGATACGGTGATTCCAAGGCGAGTCATGGAGCCTTGCGAAGGATCGTCAAGACCAGCCAGCACGCGCAGTAAGCTGGACTTCCCAGCCCCGCTCGGCCCGCACAGCATCAACCACTCTCCTGGCTCCACACGGAGATTGAGTCCCTTCAGGACAAGCTTGCCATCTCGCTCCACATCAACTGTGTTGAATTCTATGCCTTCGGAAGATGATGATTCAATGATCGCAGAACTCCGAACCGTTGCATTTTCCTCTACTTGTTCCAGACGGGTGAAGGCATGCAGCGCCCCTTCACTGAGGAGTGGCGCCCAGGTCCCCAGCTTGAGCCGTGGCGTCCCAAGCCGTAGGCGGGCTGCATCACGCCGCTGAATCCATTCCCGCTTGGTAAGAACGCCGTGCATAAGTGCATGGTCAAGAGTGCNAACGATTCCCTCAGGAACCCTGATCTTGAGGAAAATCTGACGAAGCGATGCCCAGTCTACTTCTGTGCCAAGCCATAGGACCCACACCACACCACAGAATACCCGCGCCCCTGTCCGAAGGAGAGCATCCGTATCGGAACCCAGACCGATTCCAGCAATCAACCCTAAACCCACGATGGCCAACACCCAGGACATGACGGGCTCAATGCGCCCTGACCCACGCATACGGGCCACCAACAACAATATTGCCCCGATCCCAGCGACAAGAAGTGAACCCAGAGTATTGTCCGCACTCGCATTGGCGATCAACACAGCCACTGTCAGTGCAAGCGCCGCTCCCGCTCGAGCNGTCGACGGACGGCGAGCAAAGAATAGCGCGTGATCAGCGTGGAAGTGCATCGCTTTCTACTCCCGATAGGCGCTCCCAGCTTCGACCCGCAACAAAGCCCAGACCAAACAGAATGAGAATAGTCATTCCAAGTCCAAACTCTCCTTGACTGAAATCCAGAATACTGTCGGTTGGCGGACGACCCGCACGCTCCGCTTCCGCACCAAAAATGGTTCCATCAATGCCTTCGTACGAACACCCAGACATTCCTACCGCCAAAAGCGCCACCAAAGCGGCCACGCCACCACGCTTCAAGAAACCCAGTTCTCTAAGCGCGGGAGGAATCAGACTGGCTCNTCGGGNGAACCAAAGNCCGAAGGATATAAACAGAAACAACCGCCTCAAGAATCGACAAGGGAATTTGGACGGGAGCGAACCCAACCAACACCACTCCGAACGTCGTTGCCGGATTCGCTGTGTCTGCAAGCGCCATGGCGAGTACCACGGCATCCGTCACATATACGCTCAAGCCGCCAAGGCAGCAGGCAAGCGCAAACCCCACAGTCCCTTTCGCGCCCAGACGCTGCAGGGCACCCCATACAAGCACGGTCACCAACGGCCCAATCAGTCCCAGTGTCAGGGTGTTGACACCCAGCGTCGTGATCCCCCCATGGGCAAAAAAGACCGCATGCATCAAGAGAACAAAAAATGTTGGCCAAATGATCCTGCGAACNCCAACAATCAACGCAAGCAAAGGCGTTAGGCAGATGTGGCTGGTTGCGCCCACAACAGGCACGGGTAGCGGCATCAGCGTTCCAGCAAACAGTAAGCTCGTAGCGCCCGCCATCAGAACCGCAGAGGATGGGTCTTCTTTTCGCGCGATACTCTCGCCGCGAATGCTCCAGATGAGAGCGGGTACCGTTGCAGCACTCCATATCAGCGACTGCTCAAGAGGCAGAATACCTTCAGACAGATGCATGTGTACCTCCAATTGGTGGAATCCGACCCAAAATGCTTCCTCGAAGTCCCTTGGGTCGCTGACTACGAGACAAAAATCCTTTGGGTGTGCCGACAAAAAGGGCCAAACACTCCACGATTTCTTTGACGCTGGCAGTTGGAAGCTGATCACCGAACAAGTACGACCAGGAACCCGGCGATGAAATCGCGATCCCACAGGGACGAGGACAAACACTCAGGCATTCGGCGGCCTGGACTTTGACGCGCTCACCCAAATCAGTGTCCCGCAGTTCATCTTTCAACGCCTGATACAGTTGATAGCCAGCCCGTTGTTCATAGGGCTCACGGGGTGAACCCGGCTCACGGCAGGATGTGCAAACGTGCAGCACATAGGCCTTTTCTGAACGCTGTGAAGACATTAAATTATTCCTGTGCTGTGGCGAACCAGAACCCCGGAAGGGTGGGCATGACAAACCAGTGAGAACGCGGCTTGAACGGCAATCAAGCCCGTACATCCAAACAACAAATGATCATCGCCATCATCAACTCGGAGGAATGGAAACTGCTCCATGAAGACACGCAATAAACGGCAGTAAGTCAACAAGTTCATGCCACTGACTCCTCGGACGGATCCACCGTTGACTCCTCGACAGGGTCAACCAAGAGCCGTGCAGAGTTCATCACCACGAAGATGGCGCCCCCGTTGTGGAGGAGTGCGCCCACCATGGGGTTGATCAAACCCGCTGCCGCTGCAGTCAACATCAGAATGGAAAAACCGCCGCCGACGACAACATTGAGGTTGATGGTGTTTCGTGTCCGATTCGCGAGTTCGACCATCTGGGGCAATCGGATCAGGTTGTTGCCCATCAACGCGATGTCTGCACCACCCAAGGCCACTTCGTTGATGACCGCACCCACTGCAACGCCAACATCCGCACTGTGGAGCGCCAGCGCATCGTTTACTCCATCACCCACCATCATCACGCGGCGGCCTGCAGCCTGCTCCTCCGCCACAAGTTCTGCCTTCCGTTCAGGCAAAACCTCGGCCTCGTAAGCGTCAAAACCAAGCTGTTCTGCAACCTCTGCGGCGACACGTTCTCGATCACCTGTCAGCAAAACCAAACGCTTTGCACCGAGGGCGCGAAGGCCTTCAAGCGTCTCAGCAGCCTCGGGACGTGGCGTATCAGCCAACTCCAGCCAACCCAAAACCTGATCTTCACGCGCTATGTAGACAGCAATGCCTGCAGAGTCATCCTCGGCATCCACACTGAGTCCTGAGTCGGTCAACCAACTCGCACGACCCATTCGCAATAAACCCTGTTCGGTTTCGGCTTCAACACCCTTACCGGCCACTTCCCGAAGTTCTGCAGGAGGGTTCGGCTCAATGCCTGCAGCACGTGCAGCCGCAACGGCTGCCCGAGACACAGGGTGCAAGGAACCATGACCACAACAACCCGCAACCTCCAGCAACTCGGCCTCTTCCACCCCTTCGACTGGATTGAGGGAAAGCACGGACAATGTCCCAAGGGTGACGGTCCCTGTCTTATCCAGAACAACCGTGTCCACTTCACTGACCCGTTCAAGGAAACTTGAACCTTTGATCAGAATACCCCACCGCGAGGCCACAGCGAGGGCGGCGACCATGGCCACNGGACCCGACAGAACGAGGGCGCAAGGACAGGCAACAACCAAAACAGCAATGGCACGGTCCACTTGACCTGTCGTGAACAATACGATGGCTGCAATGGCCAAAACGATGGGCAAGTAAGCGGCTGCATAGCGCTCAAGCAGGCGTGTAATGGGCGCTTTGCTATCCTCGGCTTCTTGCAAAAGTGCAATCACTCGGCCTAGCGCTGTGTCGTTACCGACGCCTTTGACTTCTGCCCGTATCAAACCATCAAGGTTGATCGTTCCCGCAAACACGGGACTTCCCGGCCCGACGTCCTCATGGATGCTCTCACCGGTAATGTAAGCCTGATCGACACTCGATGAACCCTGAACGACCACACCGTCAGCCGGAATGGTTTCTCCTGGGCGAACCACAATCATGTCGCCGATCTGAAGTTCCTCGGGGTCCACGGAACGCTCTTTTGAACCATCGAGCAGGGTTGCAGAGCGTGCCTGCAGTTTCTGTATGCCTTCGATGGCAGCACGAGCGCCCATGACGGAGCGCTCCTCCAGGAGGTGCCCGACCTCCATGAGCAACGGCACCATGCCGGCCGTGATGAAGTCGCCAATGACCACAGCGGCCAAGATCGCAAGCGCCACGAGTTGCTCAGTGTAGCTGCCAGGATCTTTGGCAGCGAACCCCTCTGCAGCCTGCTGGAACACAGGCCAGGACACAATGACCACAGCCAGTAGTTGAACCATGGCCCCCACACTGGCCTGACCCGGGAAAAAGAACCCCCAAGCCCAGCCCATGGCAAGAAGACCACCGCCGGTAAATACCGACAACAAGCTGATGGCCTGCTCACGCTGTTCGTCTTCGTCGAGTTCTACCTGCCGAACTGCCGCCATCGTGGCGACCCCAGCAACCCGAGGTGCATCAGATTCGGAATTATGAAGCGCTGTGCTGGACATTCTACTTTACACTTGCGATGGAGATGCGGAAGGAGTCTTCGCCATAGGCCTGCCCGTTGGCCGGTGGGGGCATGAAGCGAAGACGAGACAATTTCGATAGAGAGACTTCNATGTTTTCNTAGTACAAACGGTCACGGACAACTTGTCGGTTTTGGCGATATTCCCGGTACAGATCGGTCCACATTGCAGCGTCACCACGTGCCTGGGACAGCAACTCGGCCGCATAGACTTGGGCCTTGCGTATGTCCTGGTTCCGTTCACTCTGGGCTTGAGGAATCTCCAATTCCCGGGTTCTCTTGGCTTCAGTCACCTGCGTCTGCATGTCAATGAATGCAGCCTGCACCTGATCAAAATCTTCCTTCACCTGCACTGGTGGAGCCAGATCCGTGACCTCAATGGACACAAGATCGATGCCCACACCCGCACGATCCAAACGCTGTTGGGCCCGTTGGACGACCTTGACAATGAACGCTGCACGACCCTCTGAAAGCACCGAGTCCACCTCAACCTCACCCATGGTGCGCACCGTTGCGGCCATAATGGTGGACTTCAAAACCTCCTCAGGTTGAGACTGGTACAACGCAAAGGCCACAGGTTCGGAAACCAAATACCGGGCCATCATGTCCAACTGAACGACATTGCGATCACCCGTGAGTACATAGCCCTCTTCTGTTGGGTCAATGGTCTCTGATGCCCAAGGTGACGTCCTACCCCGAGAGTGGAGGTCTCCGATTTCTATCTCATAGACCTTCTTGACTTTGACCCGGAGTACCTCATCGAAGGGGCGCGGCAGCGTGTAGTGAACCCCAGGCTGCTTCTGAGCAGTAGCTACTGTGCCACCGGACAGTTTGCCGAAACGCATGACAACCGCCACCTCATCGGAATCCACCACNATCAANCCCGAAAGCAGGTAACCACCCAACAGAACTGGAAGCATCCAACGCAGGTACCCCAGCGCCCCCTCAAAAGAGGACAACACCGGCGCAGATGCAGTTGTAGTCGTTTGTTTGCTGAACACTACTTCTCCTGCAGCAACGTGAATGGAGGACTGTCGGTGCGAAGAACGACATGGGATTTCTCATTCAAGACCTTGCCCAGCGAATCAAGTGAGCGCGTGAAGCGATAGAAAGAAGGGTCGACGCTGTGCGCTTCCGCATAGATTCGCGCCGCNTCTGCCTCTGCCTCACCTTTGATGCGGGCGGCTTTCTCGTTGGCTTCCGCACGGATCTCCGCGACCTCTAGCATCGTACTGGACCGTATCGACTGTGCCTCCCGCTCCCCTTCAGCCCGATAGCGTGCAGCGTATTGCCTGCGCTCAGCTCGCATCTGGTCAAACACAAACCGAGTGTTGCTTTCAGGCAGCGAAAGGCGCTCAAAACCAACCTCTTCGATGAGAACACCGTACTTTTCACCCGCATTGGTCACCACGTTCGCCAAGATCGCGGCTTCAATCTCTTCCGTCATCAGATCTTCATTCTTTGTGGAGACCAGCGCACTCAGGTCGTAACCACCAAGTACAGAAATCTTCGCATTGGTCACCAAACCGTCGAGCTTGGAGTCGCCTGCATCAACGCCACCTACACTCTGGTAAAAGCGCAGGGGATCAGAGATTTTCCAAACCACGTACGACAACAGAATCACGTTCTTCTTGTCGCGGGTCAACATTTCCGTATGNCGTGTTTTTAGGATCCGTCGGCGACCATCAAGGATCACAACCTGATCAATGGGCCAAGGCATCTTGCCGTGCAAGCCAGCCGCATCCACAACATCTACTGCCCGCCCCAAACGCAACCGGATGGCGACCGAACCCTCACGCAACTGCCATGTGAAGGCATAGAATGCCAGCCCAAGTAAGATGAGGCCACCCAGACTGTATCGGAAAATGTTGTTTTGCATCGTTTCTTTCCTGTTCACTATTGAAGGAACCACAGCGCCCCACCTTCTTGCTCAAGGCGGGCATCAATGATGTGATAGGGCTTGTCCGAAAGTACGGCTTCGAGGGTCTCAAGACGGCGACGAAAGCGGTACACTTCAGGACTGGTACGGTACTGCGCCTCAAGGAAGTCAAAGGCCATCGCNTCACCGCGCGCAACGGAAAGCCGCTGAATGCGTTCGGCAGCAGCTGTGCGCAACGCACCCTCCGCTTCTGCATGAGCCTTTGGTAAGGAACTCTGCTGNTAGGCTTCGGCATCGATAATGTAGGTCGTGCGATCGAGCTGGGCTGCGATCACTGATTGGTATTCCGTAGCCAAAGCCACTGGAGGGTGCAGACCCCGCAGATTGAGCGCCACCAACTCAACGCCGAGTCCCTTGTCATCGGCTTGCTTTTGGAGTGCGGCCTTCAACTGAGCGGAAAACGTCCCAATATCCTTCGACAGGACCTCATCAAGCGTCCGGCCAACGGTGGCTTCCATGAGTACACGGTAGGCGAGTGTCTCCAACGCCTGGGCTGGATTCTGACAGCCATAAATCCAATCATGGATATCACTGATTCGGTACTGCAGTTCAGCGTTCACCGTGACCAGATCGCGTCCATTTCCGATAAGAAGGTTGTACTCCTCCTCCGCATGGTACTGCGTCCACAATGCAGGAACGTCAGCCTTCGCACCCGTAAAACCCAGCGGCATGCTTCGTACGCGCTCTGTTTCGACGACTTGGACCCGATCAAAAGGCCAAGGCAATCCGATGTTGAGTCCAGGCTGCAAAACTTCTCCGGCCTTGACCTTGCCGAGTCGTTCCCGGACAGCCAACTGAGATTCATCCACAACAACCAAAGCGGATAGGCACCAAGCGAACAACCCGAGACCCATCATCAAGGGAAATGAAACTCGACGCATGAAGCCAAGCGCCCAAGAACTCCGCACATCCACCCCGAACGTATCTTCAATGCCATTGAATGCACTCTGGATGGGGTTGTACGACGAACCAAACACACGAGCGACGATCAGATCTGCTCCAAAGGCGGCATCCGCAGGTGGGCGCTGAACAAAACCGAACACTCCCCTGAAGAGCAACTCAAGGGCCAACAGAACGGGAGCCACCAAAAGCAGAATTCCAACCTGTGTTTCGAACGCAGAAATGTCGAAATAAGCGGCAAACACAGAGGCGGCGCCGAACAGGGCCAACCATGCGCCGATCCGACCAAGTTTCGCCAATCCGACTGCATCTACAATCGATTCATACCGGCGTGATTGAAAGACCAACGACAGTACGGCAGATGCACCTGCTGCCACCAACATCAATGCACCCAGTCCAGCCAAATTTCCAGTTGATGAAGGTGCGACAAACGCAAATCCACCAGCCAATGCAGCGCCAATAAAGGCGACGGTCAAAAATAAGAGCGCAATGAACACCCGTCGCACAGACAATGTCGAGCCAGTATGCGATTCTATGATGTGGCTGCGGACCCCAAGAATAACTATGAAAAGCCACAACCAATGGAGTGATGCAGCGACCACCACGAGGGAGCCCAAGATCCGTCCGGAAACAAACAGAACGCTAAACCCCAAAAGTGCCGCCACTGCAGGTAGCACAAGGGTTTTTTTAACGCCTGTTTTGACCATGGAATCCATCAAACTGAGCCTCTTTCTATACTTGGATGCGAACAACAGAATTTGACGGTGTCTTTTTCTCTGTAGATTCAAGAATCGGCCGGTTAATGCAATACACACCTTATCGCAATTGAATTGCGTTAGCGTAAAGCCGCTATCATCGGTGAACACGCGTCACAGACGAAACCTCTGAAGTGTCATGGATCTGTGGAGCCTTACGGGGCTTCCAATTCCCAGGTTAGTTTGCATGCCGTGAGGAGAGAGCAAAATGGCCATCTACAGCAACATCTTGGAGACCGTAGGCTCCACCCCTGTCATCAAACTCAATCGAATCGGCCCGAAACACGTCGAACTGTATGTGAAGGCAGAAGCCTTCAACCCCATGGGTTCAGTCAAGGATCGATTGGCGCTGGGTGTCATCGAAGCCGCAGAGCGCGATGGCCGTCTACAGCCAGGCCAAACCGTGGTGGAAGCCACCAGCGGCAACACGGGGATTGGATTGGCCATGGTCTGCGCGCAAAAGGGCTACCCATTGGTGGTTGTCATGGCCGAGAACTTCTCGCTTGAACGCCGCAAGCTGATGCGATTTTTGGGCGCCAAAGTCGTCTTGACCCCAGCTTCAGAGAAAGGCACAGGCATGCTTGAAAAAGCCAAAGAACTCGCCCACGAACACGGCTGGTTTTTGACTCAGCAGTTTCGAAATGAAGCCAATGCAGACATTCACTCGGAAACGACGGCACGGGAAATCGTGGACGATTTTTCCGACTTGGGCCTCGATTACTGGGTCACAGGATTTGGAACAGGCGGAACGCTGAAAGGCGTCGCCCGCGTATTGAAGACAGAAAGTCCTCGCACGAAAGTGGTGGTCTGCGAACCCGACAACGTACCGATTTTGAGTTCCGGTATTCCTCAACCCCGTGACGCATCCGGTGGTCCCGCAGGCAGTCACCCGATGTTCCGGCCCCACTTGGTGCAAGGCTGGAGTCCCGATTGGATTCCCCAGCTTGCTGAAGATGCGGTCGCTGGAAACCTGATTGACCAACTGGTAGCCGTGGGGGGGCAAGAGTCCATGCAAATGAGTCGAGACCTCGCTTCATTGGAAGGCATTTTCACTGGAACGAGTGGCGGAGCTACACTCGCAGGAGCCATCAAGGTGGCCGAACAAGCCCCCGCTGGCAGCCGAATCTTGGCCATGTTGGCCGATACCGGTGAACGATACCTGTCCACCACACTGTTCGAAGACATTCCTGTCGACATGACCGAAGAAGAGGTCTCAATTTCGAAGTCGACTCCGAACTACCGATTTGATGTTCGACCCGCTCCAGCCCCCGCAGTCAACGACAACACTGAAACACCTGTGGTGGAACTGGAACCAAAAGCCGTCGAATATGTGCAAGAGGTCACCCACGTTGCAGACAAGCCTGTGGTCATGTTTGCTCTCGAGTGGTGCGAATTTTGTTGGTCTGCCCGCAAATTCTTCAAGCAACTGAATCTCGATTTTGTATCCGTGGACTTAGATTCCGTTGCCTACCAAGAAGGCAACTTCGGTGGCGAGATTCGGAAGGTACTCGCCGAACAAACAGGGGCCAAAACCATTCCTCAAATCTATGTGGGGGGTCACCACATTGGCGGATGTACGGACCTGTTCGATGCCTTCAAGGACGGCTCACTGCAGCCCATGTTGGAAAACGCCAATGCCGCATACGATACCGCGCAGCGGTTTGATCCCTACACCCTGCTGCCCGGCTGGCTCCACGCCCGCTAAAACAGAACTCAAATTTGGTTTCTGTAGTGGGCAATTTGAATCTCTTCGCCCACATCAGCGTAGTCACCCGCCGCCCGCCCATTGCGAAACTCACCCCAGTTGATGGGCCGGTAGAGAGGAGGTCCGTTCACCAAAGTGGAAGACAAGGGTGCGTAGTCGGTCGCAAAGGCAGGGTTTAAGAAAAACGGAGCGCTGTACCGAGTATGGGTGTCGCTCGCCAGCACCCGGTGCAAGGGGGCGCGGTATCGGTCGTTGGACCACACCTGAACCACATCGCCAATGTTGATGATGATGCTGCCCCGTTCAGCAGCGATGCTGTGCCATTCACCATCGCGCTCAACTTGTAGGCCGGCTTCACCATCTTGAAGCAACACTGTCACTGCACCCGCATCAGAATGATGAGAAATGCCCAAGTGACCCACAGGAGGACCCGTGGGCGTATCGGCCGGTGCTGGGTTGCTGCACAGCGGGTAGTGATTGAGGCGCAGGTAGCTTGTGTGGTCATCAAAACCCTTCGCCAACGCATCGCCATCGGCCCCCAAGGTCGCACCCAAACAACGAACAAGCGAAATGGCCAGGGACTCACACCCTGCGTAAAAGGACTCTGTCGTTTGTCGAAACACCGGTTCGCCTGCCGGCCACTGTGGGACACAAGCCCCAAACTCGGGTCCCACATCGAACAGTTCTTTCCAATCCTGAACGTTCTTGGTGAGTTCACGATCGTAAAAGCCCCAGTGATTCTCCGCTGTACGTTCGCACGCCTGCCTTGTGGCAATAGGCAGTGCGAAGAAATGCTCCATTTGGTGAAGCATGGCTGCACACAAATCCGCAGAGATGGGGTGGTTGGTCAACTCAAAGAACCCCCATTCGCGGCAGGCACGATCAAGAGTTTCGAGTTCCTGCCCCTGACAAATCGCCGTGTAGTCAATGGCCGTCAAACGCATTGTCGCCATCCTCCGTTTATCCGAAGGCCAAGATTCGTGGTTTGGTTCCAACCAACAGACCCAAGACGCCCGGGATGACAATCCAAGTCCCTGCGATGACCGTGAGCAACAGACCAAAGCCCGCAGAAAACCACTTGGGTACCTTGGGGAAAAACCGAAGCAATGCGTTCACGATGGCGATGATGAGAAACAACGGCCCGTAGTACAGGAAAAACACCAATTCGAACAGAAAAGATGACCCTGTTTTGGGTTGGCCTTTGAGTCGGGAGAAAAAGGCATTGAGCGTGTTTCCACCGATGCTTCCCCACAACAGAAACCAGCACAAGGCCTGAACGGAAGCGGCAAATGCCGGCTTGGTGGCTTGGGCCAGTTGAGCGAAAGCTTGTTCAACGCCGGTGCCGCGACCATCGTTTTCAGCAAAGCTACGGGCAAAGGAGATGGCAGGGTCATCCACAAACTTCCGACACTCTGCTTCACTCTCTGCCTTCATCAGGCCCTGCGGATCGTCCACACCCGCCATGCGAGCCAGTTCGCCATGCAGACCCTCGCAGTAGGGGCAACTGTTCACCGAGTTCACTGTGACCATCACCGATTCATTGAGGTGTGGGTCCACAGAATTGGGGCCGACATATGCCCCCGCAATCCGAGGCAGGTTCAAAAAAACCGACCGGTGATCGGCCAAGCAGCCGCCCAAGGTCCATATTTTCTTCTGGTATGTACTCACTCATATCTCCAGTCCGAGAGGCAGACCGGAGTCATCAACACCGGCCCTACCGCATGGGCTTTGGTCCACTGGCCACGCCAGTGCAGGGGTTGATTCAAAAGTTGGGTCGCATGATGCATCCAGTATATCCAATCTGCACGGGGACGCCGCACATCATCATCACAACGAGGGCCTCACAAAAGCAGCGGCCCACCCATTCCGGGCTTCTGCTATGAGCCGAACCCAAACAACCAAATGTCCAGCCAGTCCTCTTCATTTGCATCACCGGACAACAGGTACTCTATGTCGTCGTAGCGAAGGTTCATTTCCGCTACTTCATCGTCTGCCCAAGCACGCAGTATCGGATTGTCTGGATGTTGCTTAAGGACCCCAACCACCGGGCTTTCAGCCGCGTAGCGTTGCTCAAGCATTGCCAACAGTTGGTGCGCTCCCTGCTGGAGTCGTTGGCGTTGTTTTTCCGCCGACATCGAGGGGCCTGGTTCCTGAAGTTCCACCAACTCTGTCTCACCACCGATGACTTCTGACATCGGACCCTTTGCGAATCCATCATCGTCATCACGGAATGCGAAGGCGAAGCAGGATCGTCCAGATAGAATCTTCATACTGAAAGAACCATCATCCTTGGTGGTCATGAATTCGCCCACGCAACCCACCACCTCTACACCGGCAATAGGATCACCTTCAGCATCCAGGACCATGCCAGGGACGACCAACGGCGAAAGCGGTGCCACCCGGCAAGCTTCATCCGTCCATTCAAACTCAGCGACGTGGTGTCCACGAATGGTGGCCACAAATCCGCTCCCTTCAGATGGTGTCGTCAACACGCCCTCGAGTTTTCCATTCTCGATACGCAGGTGTCTCCAATCCGAACCGATGACCCGATACGGACCATCTTCAAGGTCTGGTGCTGGGCACGTCAGTAGAATGCCGTCTGGATACACCAACTCCACCGTATCTTGGTCCGGCTGTGTTGTTTTCGTTTCGACCGACAAGGGTGGATAGCTCGCCGATCGAGGCTGAAAGTGAGGTTTGGTACCCTTTTTCCGTACAACCTTGGTGTCGGTTTTACCCGACTCCGGGCTAGACGATCCGAAACCAAACAACCACACTCCTCCCAACGCGAGTAGGACTGCGACACCAAAAATGAATTTATTTTTGTGATTAGGGAGCTGTGAATTCACCTTGGCACCAGGCATCGGTCATGCTCCTATGAGCCACGACTCTACACCATTCCCAACACTTACTCACTTGCATGAGCGTTGTGCCTTTGATCCCAGAAGCCACCGATACCTGAGTTGGATCACTCTCATCAAAGACAATGTAGCCTCCCTGTCCAGTCACCCAGATCTTTGCAGTCTCCTCGGCAACACCGCAGCGTTCTTCGATGTCATTGACCGACCGTCGGCGACTCGGGGCTTTGGATCTCTTGGAAACAACAGTCCCAGGACAAACTCACACAAGGTCACAGGAGAAACCTTGTACCAGTGGGTCCGGCCCATGTTCAGTTCAAGCAAGTGGGTGAAAAGTCCTTGGGCTCGACTCAGACCCCGGAATACCAACCGACGCATCCACGGATACCGACTGAGCAACAGGGCAGCTTTGGCCAAAGGAACCGTATCGCGGAAGATGTCTTCAACCGAAGAGCCAAGGCTCCGCATTGAATCCCAATCCAAACGATTCTCCGCCATCAGTCCAGGCAGAGTCTCAGCCAGAGCCTCTGCTTGCAACAAGCCTGCTGTGATCCCCTCACCGGTGATCCCGTCGACATAGCCCACCGCATCTCCCACCAGAACAACTCGGTCAGACGATGCAACACGGGCAGCGACTGCGAGAGGACCCATGGCTGCCGCCGCACTTGTCGGAGCGTCGACTGCATCGGCCAAACGAGCGCGAAGAGCAGGAAACAAAGACAGCATGCTGGTCACAAGTTTGGCGCCCTTCTCTGCGGGTTCAAACACAGCCTCGTCCCATAAAAATGCGACCTCGACTCGTGATTCGCTCGATGGAGTGATGTAGGCCTCGACCCCATCGGCCCACCACACCTCGACACGGTCCGACCAGGGTGCGGCAGTAAAGTGCTGGCGGGCTCCCCAACGTCGTACAGAGACCGGGGGCTTCCCCTGAAGTTCACTCCACTTGCGAACCCGGGAGTTTCGTCCATCCGCACCAATGACCACATCGGCCATCAAAATGCAGGATTCACCTTCATGACTCACAGCAAGCCGCATACCATCCGACTCAATGGTCATGTCTTTCACTGTGGCTCGGCCCCACAATTGAATCCCATCCAACTGCTGCGCCCGACGATAAAGCGCATCACTGAGACCCGTTCTCCGAATGGCAAGACCATGGCCGCTACAAAAGTCACCTTCGACGCCTTGGCCTTGCTTATCCAGCCAGCAAATCCCTCGAAACGGACGTGCCTGGTCGGACTGGATGAGCGGCAAGACACCAAGTCTGTCGAGGACATCGACACCGGCAGGCATCACCCCTTCACCGCAGATCTTGTCTCGCGGCCACCGACCGCGCTCAAGCACAACCACCGACTGGCCTTTCAGTGCAAGTGCAATGGCCGTGGCCATCCCCGCAGGCCCACCGCCCACCACCGCAACCGGCGTCTGCTTGATTGGAGAATCGTACTGCACAAAGATCCTATAGAGGGTTCATTCGCCGAAGCTGGCGCATGGTGTGGTGCATCGCACCGCGAACATTCTCGCGTACCACCAAGCCCATCCCCACCGAATTGGGGGCTGTGAGCGCCCGAGCTTCAAAGAGCCTACGGGTTTCTGCCCGACGAATTTTACCGGATGATGTCCGAGGCAGAGTTCCTGCCTCGACCAATGCCAGACTCTGCACCCTCAGACCCGTCTGAGCTTGAATGCGCTGCTTGGCTTCTTCTTGGACTTGGTCTGTATCGATCTGCTTGGCNTTTCGAACCTCGGTGACCACCACCAAGCTCTCTGTATCGGCCTGTTCAGCTGTACTCGCAAAGGCCGCTGCACAGCCACTGCGCAAACCGGGAAGGCCATCGAGGGCCTGTTCCACAAGCGCTGGGTCGTGATTGCGACCACGGATAATGATGAGGTCTTTTTCTCGACCACACAAGTACAACTCAGGGCCGTGTAGAAAGCCCGTGTCACCGGTGTTCAGCCATCCGTCCTCGTCGATGATCGCACGGGTTGCGTCCTCACGGTTGAGATAGCCTGCCATGACACCAGGCCCTTTCACATACACCGTCCCAATCTGGCCTTCACCGAGTACCTCTTGGGCCTCATTTCGAATCGAGAGGCTACAATTGAGCGGACGGCCCAACGATGCAATCTGACGTCCGTCAGGGTCTGGTACCGCGATGCGCTCATTCTCAAGCCGCTCAGGATCGAAGCCGGTCCAACGGGGCTTGGACTCCAGTTCGGAGAAAGACACAGCCAAGGTGGCCTCCGCCAGGCCATAAACCGGTGTGATGGCCGTAGAATCAAAACCAACCGAGGACAGGGTCTCGCTGAATCGATCCATGGTTTTGGGGTGAACAGGTTCTGCACCACACAAGGCAACCTGCCAAGAACTCAGGTCTAAGCNCTCCAGCTCTTCAGGCTTCACCCGCTCACTCACCAAGCCAAAAGCAAAGTTTGGAGCCACAGAAACGGTCGCACCTGTCTCTGAGATGGCCTGCAGCCAAGAGATGGGCCGTGCCACAAAGTTCTCCGGTGGAATCAGCGTAAGCCGAGCGCGCCCCACAACGGCTNCCAGCAAGCATCCGATGAGTCCCATGTCGTGGTACAAAGGCAGCCAACTCACACCAATGTGATCGGCAGAATCACCTGGCAACTGGGAAATGATGCTCCGGGCATTGGAGACCATGTTCTCGTGCGTCAGCACAACAGGCTTTGGATCTCCTGTCGTACCCGAGCTGAACTGGATCGCAGCCATTTCACCCATCGGCTGTTCAACGAGACTTACCCCCCGACCTTGCTCCTGCACATTGGCCACGACCCGACATCCAAATGGTGGATCGAGTTGCTGCACTGGCTCACCAAGGAACCCCAGCAAGCGACGCTCGGTAATGACGGCAGAACATTCCGCTGCCACCAACATCTCTGCTGTTCGGGCGCGCCACTCAGCAAACCGTCCCAAGCGCACAGGTGGATAGAGCGCCACTGGAACCGCGCGGGCCAGCACACAGCCAAACCATGCAATGTAGAAGTCGGGACCTGTGGGCAGAACCAGCGCCACCCGATCACCACTTTTGGCACCGAGCGCTTGAAGTCCCGCTGCAAAACGCTCTGCCTCGTGCAAAAGCTCTGCATAAGTATGGTGATCGATCACACCGGGTCGCTTCCAAAAGCCAACACCGAGTCCTTCTACGGCCGCGGCCTCGCGAAAGGTCCGTGCAACATCTTCAGGCAACATTGGACTGCTCCTCAAGACGCGCGACCACAAGTTCGAACAATTCACCGACTGTAAGCGGTGGATTTTCTGGATCTTCCTCAAGGGCACATCCGAGAAAGTTCTCGACCTCAAGGGCCAGGCTCAGCAAGGTCATGCTGTCGAGGCCCAGGTCGTCTTGCAGTCGTGCAGTATCCGAAATGCTGGACGCATCTACACTACATTCTTCGACAAGAATGGCGGTAAGTGCTGCGCGTGCTTCTTCGTAGGTCTTCATTGTTGACTCCCTTGAGCGATGAGTCTGCCTTGAGCATTGAGGTGTGCTGCGTAGTCATTGACCCGGACGAGGGCGGCCTCTTCTGCGGGGATCCGAACACCCAGCAACAAAATGAGATTCGCAGCCGTGAAGAAGATGGCGCTAAAAACACCACCAAAGATGAGCGGAAGTGCAGCAAGCTCAAAAATTACACCCAGGTAGTTGGGGTGTCGTAGCCATCGATACACACCGCCAGTGATGGGCGGCAAGCCAGGCATCACCAAAATCCGCGTGGTCCATCGTGGTCCGAGCGAACGCATGGCGGCGAGCCTGAGTCCTTGACCAATCAAAAGCCCGATTAGTCCCGTGGCCGCCACCCACAGCGCAGGCGGCGTTCCACGCCAAGCGGCTTCCGCAATACAGCAAACAAGCCAGCCTGTGTGCAACAAGCGCATGGATGTGTAGTGACCACAGGCCACTTCTTCCGCACCATCATTCACCAAGGCGGCTGTATTTCGCGACGCAATGCGAAGTTCAAAAAGACGCTGAGCAGCCACTGCCAGCACAACACATAGATACAAAATAAGACTAGTGGACATTATGCAGCCCTCTTCAACAGGTTGAGTTCGGCACAGAAGCCTGGGCCGAGTGCAGCCATCACACCCACCGATCCAGGTGGAGGCGGGTTGTTGATGGTGTCTTCGAGAATGAACAAAACAGAGGCAGAACTCATGTTGCCGTAGGCCTGAAGACAATCCCAGCTCAGCTGTAGATCCGCTTGTTCCAAGCCGAGTGCATCTTGAAGCGCTTCCAACACCTTGGGACCACCAGGATGGGCCACAACAAAGTCAGGACGCTGACCCTTCATGCCGGCACCATCCATGAGTTCGTCGACTTCACCCGGGATCTCCTCAGCGACAAGCTGCGGAACATCGGGGGACAGAACGACCTTGAAGCCAGAACCCACGACATCCCAGCCCATCACCCGCTCGGTATCTTCAAAGAAGGCTGAACGTGGGTTGGACCACTCAAGGGGGCTGGACTTGGCCAAGGGGTGTTCGTCTCCCACCATGAGTACCGCGGCACATCCATCACCAAAGAGTCCAGATGCGATGATGTTGGCCACCGAGAGGTCGTCCCGTTGCAGGGTAAGCGAGCATAGTTCGACCGCCACAAGGACGGCGGCTTCCTTGGGATGACCCTTTAGATAGTCGCCCACTCGGTTGATTCCAGCCACACCAGCCAGACAACCCAACCCAAAGAGAGGGGTTCGACGCGTATCGCGAGAAAAGCCCACCGTGTTCATTAAGCGCGCGTCCAAACTGGGAACGGCAAGACCGGTGACCGTGGTACTGGTCAGTTGCGAAATCTCTGATGCTTCAAGGTCCGCTTTTTTCAACAAATCTTGAACCGCCTCGGTCGCCATGGGTACGGCCGCTTCAAGCCAAGCATCGTTGGCTTCACCCAAGTCACAAAGCTCGCCGTAGCGCTCCAAAGGAACGGCCAGATTTCGGCCACCCACCAGCACGTTCTTCTGAAAGCGAAGAATGCGTTCGGGGTTCACATAGCGGGTCCCCCAAATCTCGAGAAGAGACGCGGTAAGTTCCTCCTGCGTGTACGCATGAGGAGCCAGCGCACGGGCTACGGAGTGGATGTAGGGCATGATTCACCTCTTCTTTGAAGACCGGACAAAATTGTCCTAAACCTTCAAAGTTGGACCTAATCTACTCGCCAGTAGTTTAAAGTCAAGTGACAGGTGGGTGTCTTCGATCCAATCTGGGGGTGCCAACACGAAGCCATGTCTACGATGGGATACCCACCGTTATGTACGGAAAAGCGATCTTCACCGAACACAACTGACCCACAGTTCCCCCGTTGGGTGTTCCAACTCGATGAAATCTGCAGCGGCATGGAGTGTGCGGTGCTTCCATACCACTGCAGGCGAACATACGCGTCTCGCGTTACGGGCCACCGAATGTCGGCGGGGACATTTTTCCGCTCCGCCACGGCAAGGGGAGACAGGGTGATGAACAACGCAAATGTACCGGCACCCTCGTTCTTCAAAGGTGTGCGACTGATCGATCCACAAGCCGGTGTGGATGCAGTGGCCGACCTACTGGTCACCCCCGAAGGTGTACAGCAAAATCCTGCGGTTGTACCGGCCGACGCAAAGCACGTCGACGGTACCGGTTTGTGGGCGCTTCCTGGCCTGGTCGACATTCAAGTCCACTTTCGCCAGCCCGGGTTTGAATACAAAGAGACCATCGAAACCGGTTCTGCGGCAGCACTTGCCGGTGGGATCTGTACGGTTGTGGTCATGCCGAACACCCAACCGCGTCTCGACACCCCAGACCAAGTGACCTTTGAGGCAGAGGAAGCACGACGCGTACGTGGAATCGATCTGCTCGTGGCCGCAGCGTCGACCAAGAACCTGGACGGAAAAGAACTCACCGACCACGCAGCACTCAAAGGGGCGGGAGCCATTGCCATCACCGATGATGGTTTCCCTGTACTCGACGACGATTTGATGCGAGGCAGCCTGCAACTATGTGCCCAAAACGACTTGTTGTTTATGCAGCATGCCGAGGACATCCGCATGACTCAGCACGCACCGATGACCGATTCCCCGGTCAGTGTGGCCCTTGGTGTCCGCGGGCAGTCCAGCGACGCCGAAGGGGTCATGGTGGAACGAGATATCGCGCTGACCCGCGAGACCGGAGCGCGCTACCACGTGCTTCATACATCTACGGCACGGTCCATGACGGCAATCCGCGCAGCCAAGGCCGAAGGACTGTCGGTCACCTGCGAGGTCAGTCCGCATCACTTGCTGCTGACCTACGACGCATGTGCGTCCGGCGATCCGAATACGAAAATGAATCCTCCACTCCGTTCAGAGTACGATCGCCAAGCGCTCGTCGCTGCACTCGCGGATGGCACTGTGGATGCAGTGGCCACTGACCACGCACCCCATGCGAAGGACGAGAAAGCCAAAGGCTTTGAAGACGCGCCCTTCGGTGTGATCGGCTTGGAGACCGCGTTCGCTGCATTGCTGTCTTTTGTCCACGATGGGACCATCACCGACACCCGCGCTGTGGAACTCATGACATCAGGACCCGCATCATTGCTCGGTTTGCAAGGCCAACTCGGCACACTCAGCAAAGATGCACCTGTACACCTCACGCTCGTCGATCCAAACCGAGAGTGGACGGTCACCGAAGAAGCGATGGCCGGAAAATCCACAAACAGTGCATTTTTGGGACACGTCTTCAAAGGCAAAGTGGTGGCAACCGTGCTGCATGGCGAACTTCGCTACGCTGACGGCTTGGCATAGCAGCCCAAACAGAAAACAAGAACCCTCTGCTCTGGCGCATGGAAACCCTCAAGCCNAAAAGCGGTTGAGCTTGTAAAAAAGATGGCATTGGCAGCCTTCGCAAACATGACGAAGCTGTTGCTGTCATCAATGGCTAAGTGGCATCCCCATCGAATCGGGAGCGTCGGAAAGAGCCGCCGTCACCAGACGGTCAGCGGCGCGCCGCGCCCCAGAAATGTTTCGGGAAGACGGACCCAGTTCAAGCTCAGCAAGAGGCCCCGAGACATACACCCTGGGGTGCCATCGAAGATCCTCATCCACGATGGGATAGCCGCAACTGGCACACGGAAGTGAGGCCGACTCGACGAGTTCATCGATCAATCCCCCTCCCGGTCGACGACCAGCAAATCCGGTCGCCAAAAGTACGCGCTGTACCGACAGTACGGTTCCAGTACTCAGTCGCATCGTGAGCGCTGTTTCCTGAACATCGAGTGCNTCGACCTGACTCTCGTGCCAACGAACTTGCGATCGGGTGATGGCACCGCTGAGGGCACGTCGAACGTCGGGGGGAACAGAACCCCTGTGACGCGCATCAGAGATCATTGCCCGCCGCCGATCAGCATCTTTTTCTCTCTTGAAGCCGGACATGTATCTGGGTCCAAGCCACCCTGGTTCGCTGTCGAACTGGTGTTCGCGCAATGCATGGCGTGAAACCAGATGAACCTCATGGCCAGCGTCTACGAGGCGCAACGCAACTTGACCCGCCGAGATTCCACCACCGACAACCGCAACCGACTCAGCCGTTGAGGGCCACCCCGTGAACCGTGAATCAAAAATATGATGTACGCGCGGATCATCTTTCGGCGCCCATTCGGGCCAGTGCGGCTGCTCACCCGCACCGATGGCAAATACAACATTGCATGTCGAAATATCGGTTCCTGTGGAGAGTCCAACCGCTACACCATCACAGTCCACCACACACTTCGTTGCACGNGCCCGAATGTGAAGTTTGCTGAGGCCGAAATCCTCAATCACCTTATCGCAGTGATCGTTGAAGAACATGAGGTTTGGTCGGTCGTAAGGCGCAGCAAAAAGGCCACGCTTACGGTTCTTACGCCTTCCTGCGTACTGCTTCAACGACCAGGGGTTCAGATCGAGATTGTGTACTGAGGGCGAGCGTAAATGTGTCATCCCTGTGGTCGCCGTACACGTTCGCCAACGCTCAAGCAACCGCTCGGCCGGATCGACAATGCGAAGCCGGCTAGGGTCCACACCACCATCACCGATCAGGCGCGCGGCAATGTGTACGCCATGAATTCCACCACCGATAATCAACCAATCAAGACTCACTCAGAATCCTCTTCATCAACTTCAAGTTCAGGAAAGGGGTTCGGAAGACCCAACCAGGCCTCACTGTCAGCTTCAGCCAAGGCGTCGTCAAGCAAGCACGCATCCAGACGACCACGCATCTCAGCCTCGTCCATCTCCTGGCCAATAAAGACGATCATTTGTACCCGATCTCCATATCGAGGATGCCAACTCGGTTGCTGGTCAGGTCGTTGTCCATCCGGATGGCCCCAGTACGCCTGAGGCATCGCCGCCCACCACATTCCGGTGGCGTTTATGCTGCTCACACCGCCCGCCTGAGCCCACTCGTACGCAATGCGGTGATCGGCTGCAACCCAGAAGAAACCCTTGGAACGAAGGACTCCGTCCCAGTTCTCCTCATCATGCAAAAAGGTCCAGAGTTTTTCAGCGTCAAAGGGCTTCGACGTCCTATAGGTGAAGCTCGAGATCCCATATTCTTCCGTCTCAGGCGTATGTTCACCCTGTAGTTCTCGGATCCACCCCGCCGAACTCTCCGCTTTGTCGTAGTCAAAGAGACCCGTATCGAGAACCTGCTCTAGTTTGACTTGACTTTGAGTGGTCGGAATGAGTTTCGCGACGGGATTGAGCGCTTTAACGATGGCTTCTACCTCAAGCGCCTGCTCGCTGCTCACGAGGTCGAGTTTGTTCAGTAAGATGACATCGGCAAACTCAATCTGGTCGATAAGCAGATCGGTCACCGTACGGTGATCGTCTTCACCCAGCGATTCACCGCGGGCTTGTAGATCCTCGGCCTTCTTGTAGTCTTGGAGAAAGTTCGCCGCGTCCACAACTGTGACCATCGTGTCGAGCCGTGACACATCACTCAGACTCACCCCTTCCTCATCTTCAAAGGTGAAGGTCTGCGCGACAGGTATGGGTTCAGAAATTCCCGTAGACTCGATGAGGAGATAGTCGAACCGATCTTCTTTGGCGAGCCGTGAGACTTCTTCNAGTAGATCATCGCGAAGCGTGCAGCAGATGCAGCCGTTCGACATCTCCACCATTTTTTCCTCAGTTCGACTCAGTTCGGCGCCCCCGCGTTCCACCAGTGCAGCATCAATGTTGACTTCACTCATATCGTTGACGATCACTGCAACGCGCAGCCCGTCCCGGTTGTTGAGTACCTGGTTCAGAAGTGTGGTTTTACCTGCGCCCAAAAATCCAGACAATACGGTCACTGGAAGGCGTTTAGAGGTATTGGCTTCAAGGTTGTGCATACGGACCCCCATAGCAATCGAGCCCCACTAATCATCTGTCCATTCTATCGCAATCGGATTGCATCTAAATATAGAACCGACTGAATTGTCCTATGCCAATTCACTCCATGAATGGAGGACTGTACGCCAGAGTACAAGCAAAAAACCGAATGACACTCACAGCCGATGTCCACTGATGCAACCCCTGGTAGCGTGACTCAGTCCTGGCCACCCGGGCTTACCAAGGCAGCCAGTCGTAGGGCATCCATGCACGGGCTGCGTAAAAATAGGCTGGATCCATGTCGGAACCACCGGTTCCAAAATACTCCCGACCGTACCCAATCCCATCAGTAGAAGGTTGTGTGGACCAGTAGTCCAAACCAACAATGGTTCCATCCGTGTCTGTTACCCAGTCCATGAAAATCACACTGTGGCCACTTCCTGAAAAGCGCCACAGTTGGACAGGATCACCGGGAAGAATATCAGCCCAGTCCACAATGGGTTCTCCCAACCCATAGTTGTCCAGCCCTACCCCCGGTCCGTCGCCCCACAAATCACGCACGAACCAGTCGCGACGGAATTCAAGGACATCATCGACAGACATCCCATTCAACAAACCATCTCCACCCAACTCTTCATCGATTTGTGTGAATGCCCGCATGTAGACTTCAAAGGTGATGCCGCAACAAAAACTGGTAGACCCAGGCCCTGCGGAAGCCACCACCTCACCGTTGTAGTAGATGTCCATCGTCGTACCATGACCGGCATCCGTCCAATCATAGGTGACCGAGCCATCGGTCGGGTAGGTATCGATCAACTCCATCATGACGGCATTCCAATCGCTTGCAGCCACTACTTGGTCCTCTGAAACCGTGATCTGAATGTTGTCCGTGGCGAGCAGTTCTCCATCGGAGTAGCCAAAAGCCTCTATGGAACGTTCGTATCCAGTTCCATCAAATTCGTAGGTCAGCAACTCACCAGGCGAAACCACACCCAACGGCCATTCATCTGCCAGAAACTCAACCGAGTCAATGTGTTCACTCGCTTCCACGCCAAACAGAACGGGATTCGACACGACCGCCCCCGTCGTGGGCGTGGTGATGGTGACCCACGGTCCTTCCATATCGACCACATTGACGTCGATTCGATGCTCATTGAGCAAGATTCCATCTGAATCCCACCCTTCCAGCGTGATTCGATGACGACCATTGTCTACCTCAAATTCGGTAGACCCCTGCCCATCGGCATCCACAGCTGCATCCTCTACGGACACATCCGACACCATCAATTCAAAACTGTCCACTCCTGGACCCACCGTGTATTCCACGACAAATGGAGACTGAACCGTGGCACCGTTGGTGGGGGAATCCAATCGAACGACAAGGTTTGAGTCAAAGGCCCCTGCTGAAGAGCGCGCATTGGTTTTCGACTCTTGCGGACATCCCAAGACAAAGAGACACAAAACCGAAACGATGACCCGACTGCTCATGACTGACACCCATTCATTCGACAAATTATGTTGATGGTACCACGGTCATCGTTGGTCTTAGTGGACTTTTGTAGTGGCCATAGGACTTATCCAAGCCCATACTTTGAACCCTAGTCACAATTGTGGAAGCGTCCATGGGCAGCAACCCACAGCCGCGAGAACTCAGCGATCTGAGTTGATACCAGGGTCGGGCAAGGACAAGACTTCAAAGTCCGCTCCAGAATCGTTCGTGTCAATCAACGCGCCTTCACTGTCACGCAAGCGACGAACGGACTCTCCTGTGTAAGTCCCAGACACATGGATGAAACCGCTGTCCACAGTCGAGTGGAGTCGCTTGTATTCACCACTATCTGCATCCATCAAAGCCTCCATTGTGTCGACCACAGCCGAAACAGGGGCGCGTACAGGACCCAAAGAGCCACCTGCCATCTCAAGTTCGTCTGCATCCATCGACAAAACGACAATGGTTGGGCCAAACACCGAAACCAGCCAGTCATAGCCAGCCGTGTACCAGAGACTCACAAGGTTCGGCACGATTGCGTCGTCAAAGTCCTCTCCGTACTCTTCGACATAAGTCTCGTAGTCCGCATCCAGAAGGTTGACCGGAGAGTATGGGTTGTGAGTCGCTGCATCTTGTGCAATCACGATGGACTCACCCGGCTCTAGCAGGACATCTTCAGGATCCCCGGGAATCTGCCAAGCACTCGCTAAGTACACATATTCGGGGTCATTCACAAAGCGACCACCGGGAGTATTGCCTGGATTGATTGCGCCTGAAACACCAGGAGCATCTCCAATGATGAGTCCGCCCACCATCACAGGCACATCCGCTATGTTCATCAGTTCGATAAACTGATCGCTATAGTACCGATCAATCCCACTCGTGGGAACGGCTCCAGAATAGTAGACCTCTTCGATCAGGAGGTTCCCCATGGGGCCCACCGGTTCAGCCACACCCGATTCACCGCTGTCATCGACAGGTCCCACATCACTATCGTTTGACTGCTTTTCACTGTCGCAGGCCGCCGCAAACAACAACAAAACAGACCACTGATACATATTTAGAAACATTTTTTCTCCGAAATAGGAAACGTTGAATGGTTGGCGCCGGCCTAAAACTGATTCTTTTGAATATCAGTGAGCATGGATCGGCTCCGTAATCTGACGCAAGGCTCCCCGCGGTCCCTGACGAAAGAGTGATGTGACAACAAGAAAAGTCAGGCCAGCCACCGACAACCAAGCAAACCATGAGCCGTGGCTATCGGCATTCGCATGCGCCTCAAGGACCGGGGCCGCTTGGATGCCCATCAGATCAACAACCCAGCCTGCCATGACTGCAAGAACGGTCACTGTCACACCGAATAAAAATGCCAACCTTCGTCCGTGAAGGCGGGCAAGCACCCCGAAGGTGGTCACATTGGTTGCCGGACCCGCAATCAGGAAAGCCATTGCAGCACCCGTGGACAAGCCCTTGTGTATCGCAAGTGCAGCAACAGGCGTCGCACCCGATGCGCAAACATACAAGGGGACCCCAATCAACGCCGCCAGTGGAACCTGGAGGGCGGGAGGAATCGAAGCGACGACACCATGGGAAAGCATCGGCTCTGCTACAGCCGCAATGATTAGCCCAAGAGCAATCCAGGGCATGGTGTGATCGAAAACTTCGACAAAACCAAAGCGAAGTCCGGAACGGACCCGAACACTGAAGGGCTGGTTGTCCACCGCCTCACTGGTCTCCGTCATGCTTTTACCAGGAACGGTGGCCTGCCTGCCTATCAACAGTGCCACCAATACGGCCACGAGAAAGGCCGCTACGACACGTGCCACTGTGAGGGATGTCCCAAGAAGCGGAACCGATAGCAAAACAGCATCCAAGCCAAGTTCAGGGGTCGCCACAAAGAACGCCATGGCGGCCACGGGAGGGGCTCCTCGGCGGATGAGAGACTCATAAAGGGGCAGAACACCACACGAACACACCGGTAGCGGCAACCCAAAGGCCACACCACGAAGCGACTGCATCAGTCTACTTCCACGGCCCAGTGCCGCAGTCCGAGAGGCCGTGAGCAAGAAAGGAACAATCCCAGCGAGCGTATACCCAAGCAGCAGCGCTGGGGCGCTCTCAAGCAACAGAACGGTGAAGGTATGCAGGAAAGTGGAAACATTTCCATCCACTGCATCTGGATTCACAAATGGCCCACTCAGCATCACAAAAACACCAAAGAGGGCGCCGGCTGCAGCCCAGGTGTGCCTCCTTGGGTTTGGTTCAACACCATGATGGTGGTCGTGATCGTGATGTGCGTGAGAACCGTGAGAGACACACACGTCGTCATGGGCGCGGTTGTAGTTGTGGCTGTGACTCTGTTTGACACCATGATCGTGGGCGTGATCGTGGGCTTGGGCGTGGGCGTGATCATGGGCGTGATCGTGGGCGTGATCGTGATCGTGATCGTGATCGTGGGCGGTATGAGAGTGTCCGCCATGATCATGCGAGGAATGACTTGCGCAGGCGTCTGTATGACTGTGTTCTTCGCCTTTGGGTTTGTGAGATGCAAATGCGGCCTGAAGCAAGAAACCGGCCACCAACGCCTCCAGTCCCGTGATTCCTCCTTGAGACATTCCAGCCACCAGAGATGGTCCAAACATAAATCCCAAGCCTGTAGCGAAAACCATCGTCATCGCCATCAGCCCGAGCATCCGAATCGGCCGTTCAAAAGCCTGTGCGGCCAATGCAAGGGCGAACCCAACGGGCAGCCGATGAATGGCCAAGGTCCAAGCGTTCGATTCAGACTCACTGCCCATCGACACCACCGCGCCATCCAGCATCAGGTACATGAATACAGCGAAAGCGGCCATCGTATACCGACCGCGTCCGAAGCGACGCCCAACCCATGGAATCAAAAAGCCAACCGCTGCAATCGCAATGCCCAATAAACCGATTTCAAGTACCACATGAGGCAACACAACGAGGAGACAAATCCCCGCAATTACCACCAATGAGAAACCATCAACAAGGTCACGAACCGGGCGAAAGCGCACACCGAACATCCCGCAAAACGGGCCAACAAGAAGCGCAATCGATGCCACCACGAACAGAAGATCGGCACTCACTTGGCCCCCCTCCAGTTCAGACAAAATACCCACACAGGTCGTCGACACATAATATTCAAAATTCCGCCCTCAAAAATGAAGACTCGAAATGACCCGCTTTCATCACTCTACCTACAGCCATCATTCCTCCGACGATTCGCGCCCCATCGTTGGCGCTACCGACAATCGTTCTACCCAATCTCAAGTAGATCATTGCTCACGGGATCGACGAGCTGCACGAATATTGAACAGGTGACCGAGCAATAGAGTCAGGCCTGACAAGACACCAACGATTGCACCAGCCAGGTGCATTGATTCCTCAGAACCACCGTGTTCATCTCCATGATCACTTCCGTGTTCATCTCCGTGATCATNCCCATGATCATCCTTATGATCATCGTGTGTACCCGAGGACTTCTCATGATGTTGTTCTGCGTCATGAGCATCAGCGACGGTTGCTGATCCAGCGTGTTCTGCACCATCATGATGCGGGTCGCCACCATCATGATGATGGCCGGAACTCATCTCCATTCCCCGAGATGCCATAATCCCAAGAACACCCAGAATTATGAGACTTGCGGCCTTCTTAGATCCATGNTGACGCCATCCTAAAATTAGGGCANCAACGCCAAATAAAATGGCCACAATCGAAAACAGCCATTCTGTTTGCTCGCTCAAGAGAAACCCCAAGCCAAGCACGCTGAATATCACCGGCAAGAACGCACACATCGCACAGTGAAGGGCACACATGCCACTCGCAACCGTACCAAAACGGTCCGTCCACTCGTTAGACTCCATAGCAACCCCACCATCAGTCAAGACGGCTGCGACTATTGTAAAAATCCCATTATTGCAACCTAGCTGCGTTAATGGATAAGGTCTCCAAAACACGAACAAGAGCCAATCAAAGCTCTGAATCCAGCCCCCACTTTTCAAGAAGACCATGACTGCCCTTCAGAACATTTCCATCGTACTTTCACTCTTGANTTTGTTCGCCACAAGCGATGCACAGGCTCAAACACCACCTTCTGAAGCAACCAAACAGGACGAAACGGTCGTTAAAGACCCACCTCCTAAAGAAGACGCGCACGCCGCAGGGGCCCACGCACACGATGGCGCAGCGATCTACGCTCGATATTGTGCGCTGTGCCATGGGGCCGACCGACAGGGGTACGCTGCCGATGATGCTCCCTCACTCCGCTCCAGTCAACTGATGGGAGCAGCGCCTGGAAGCTATCTGTGGACAGCAATTTCCTATGGTCGACCTGACACCCCAATGGCAGCCTTCCAGGACACCCTGGGCGGTCCACTCTCCCATGACGCTCAGCATGCACTGATGGATTGGCTCATCAAAGAGTCTGGAGTGAAACGTAAGCCTGTGAAGGACAAACCGGTCGTTGGCGATCCAGTGAAGGGCCAGAAAGTATACAAAAAGCATTGCGCTGAGTGCCATGGATCACGGGGTGAAGGCGGCTCCGGAACGGCGTTGGCAAACCCTGTATTTCTGGCCACAGCAACCGATGCGTTCATTCGCCATACGGTTGAAAATGGTCGAGATGGTACGCCCATGCTTGCCTTTGGTGAGCGACTCTCAAAAACCCAAATCAATGATGTAGTGTCGTTCCTGCGCTCCCGCGCCACAGGGTGGGAAGAGTCCACACCCACCTTGGTACCTCCGCCAGACCCCTCAAATGCGATCCTAAACCCTACAGCAGCACCCGCTCAACTTGAGGAGCGGGACAATCGGTTTGTCAGCGCTAAGAGTGTCGCCAAGGCCATGGAACGTGGCGAGCGAATGGTCCTGCTGGATGCCCGACCCATGTCAGACTGGCAACGATCTCACTTGCCCGGCGCCCTTCCTATGCCATTTTATGATGGCATTGAAGACCTTGTGCCCCACCTGCCCAAAGATGGCACGCCCATCATCGCCTACTGTGCGTGCCCGCACGCAGCATCAGGGCGTGTCGTCGACGCCTTGAAAAAAGCCGGCTTCTCGTCAGCCCGGATTCTTGATGAAGGCGTACTCATTTGGGCAGGACTCGGCTACCCAATCGCAATCGGGACTGACCCTTCTTAGAAGCGACCCACCTGCCCAATTAGGTGGCCGAACACGCAGTGAAACCAGCCTGTAGGCTCGCAAAGTCAAGACCGCGACCAATCATGACAATCCGACNNAAGCGGGCGTCCTCTCCCCATGAACGATCGGGACGGACATCCACAACACTCCGAACACCGTTGAAGACAAAGCGCCTTGGATCGCCAGGTACAGCCAGAACACCTTTCATCCGAAGCAAGGGAGAATCTTCTTTTCTTGTGAGTTGACCCAACCACACATCTAGCGCAGCCACATCTACATCACCCGGCATTTCCACGACCACGGGTTTGATCGAATCATCATGGTGATGATCGTGGTGATGATCGTGGTGATGATCATGATGCGAATCATGGTCATGGTCATGGTCATGGTCATGAACGTGTTCATCATGCGATCGTCGGTCAATGTTTAGGAAGCCATCGACATCAACCTGTGAGTGTTCCACAAGCTGAATCGACGCAAGGGGGTTGATCCGCCGAAGCTGGTTTTCTACGGCACTCAGAGACTCCGCGCCCACCCGATCTATCTTGTTGAGAATCAGCAAATCAGCGTACGTGATCTGCTCAAGGCACGCCGAAACATCGTCGAGTGATGCCTCAATGTGGGCTGCATCCACAACCGTTACCACCCCATCAAGCTCAAAAGCCGCACTCACTTTCGGCAAATCGAAAACTCGCATGACTGGAACGGGTTCAGCAAGACCCGTAGTTTCAATAATGATGTGATCAATCTCGTCCAAACGATCAAGAAGTTGCTCAAAAACCTCAATCAAATCCTCTCGAACAGAGCAACATATACATCCATCATTCAACTCAAAAAGAACCTGGCAGGTCGTGTTCACTAAGGAACCATCCACGCCAACATCACCAAACTCATTCTCGATGACGGCAAAGCGAAGACCCGTCCCGAAATTCAGCACGTGGTTCAGGAGCGTCGTCTTTCCCGCCCCAAGAAAACCCGTGACCAGCGTGACCGGAACGCGCTTCATGGAAGCTCCGCTGACAAGTGGAAGGGATCCGGCATCGACGACCATTGGTCGAACGCCGCAACTTCCTCATCCGTGACCAAGCACGGGTCAACTTGTCCAAGGTGCAGTAGCCGCTCTGTCGTTGAAATCACAGCTACGTCTCCTTTGGAGTGCTTCCGCTTCTTCGAAAGATTCGGAACAATGGCAGTAAGCGGCACATTACTTGACTGGTGAATGAGCTGTTTCAAGACACGTGTACCATCATTTCCGGGAGAACCCGCAACCCCAGTGACTGCCAGTTGACTTGACATACTTTCTCCTGTCGCCCACTAAGTCCTACAATACGCTATTGCAATAGGAATGCGATAAGGGAAAAAGTCTATACTGCGCCCTCAGGTAAACCTTTGTTACCATCAATGAAGGCTCCATAGTGAGGCCGTCCATATCTGGTGCTGGACCACACCCCTCACGCGAAGATCAGGGCCTCAGGTACTCGCCCTCAATGTAATAGTCGCACTGCGTTGAAGCAGTGGCATCCTCAGGCCCAATCTGCAAAGACTGGCCAGAGGAAAGCAACAATGCACCCTTGCCCAGTGGGAATGGACCCGGGTTTCCGCCGTCATAGCTACCGCGGTCGTGGACCATAAATGTCTCTCCATGAATCACGAGCGCCCCATCCACCCAGACATGACAATGCCAAGGAGATTCACGGGTCGAAAGCGAAATGGTCCGCACCAAGAAGGACTTCCCCGAATCCACAGTCATTACCGTACGATCAACGGAGTTTCCGAAGTAGGCTCGATATGGGCCACCAGCCTCAGACAAATAGCCCTGTAAGAAGTAATATCCACAGCCACTTGAGGCGGTCGTATGAATCGATAGCCTGGCACCAGCCTCAACCGGCAAGCGTCCATTTCCCGTAGATACGGATACACTCATGGATCGACTGAAAACACTCCCGGCGAGCAACACTTCGCCGTCCTTCAACAACCGTGTCCCACCATCCCAATCACCCGCTACACTCGAAGAGCCATGAGCCGTCGACCCCACCGCCGTGATGATGAACTCTTGGCCTTCGGGAACGGTCAACAAGTCGGTAGGCTCTGTACACGCTAGACCACTGAAACTCTTGTAGGGGGCCGACCCTGTAGACACCGAAGGCAAGGTCAGCTCGCCCGGCGTATGCGCCCAAGCACTACTCACCCATCCCACAAGTAGAACCAATGCAAATCGCAACATGATCATGACCGATCCTCCACCGGGACATCGTACACCATCAGCGAGTAAGAGACCTCCAGGAAGTGAACACAAACCCCTGTTCCAAGAGTCCACCTTCGAGACACTTCAGAATACTGCCAGACTGTTGGTCCGATTCTCGACACAGAAGCAGATGACACACTGCTTTTCAAGGGGCGTAGTGAACCGGCGCTTCGGTCACGATGTAGAGATAGTACCCGGAGCCGAAACAATCGATGAGGCCATCCGTTCGTAGACCACAAGCACACAGTCCCGATGTAGAACTTAGGTCGCCCTTGTGCCGAACCTTTACATCAACGAAGTCACCCATAGGGACTTCTGCGTCCTCAAGATAATAGGAGCTTGTATAGGTTCCCCAACACTGTATTTTCTGACTGCTGTCCACACCGCATGCTGTGGGAGTACTGGTTGACATCCCGACCGATAGCGCCGTAAAACCACCTTCGTCCGGGATTTCTGCATCGGCATAGTAGGTTCCCCAACCCCAACAGAGAGGCTGGCCGGTATAGCTCAAGCCACAGCCATCACCGTTGGCGACGGATATGTCGCTGAGGATGCTCAGCGTAGGGTGCGGATCATCCTCACCGCGGTCACCCCAGCAATGGATATATCCATCGTCATCGAGAGCGCAGGGTGACTCTGCTCTTGCTGTCAGGTGTGAAAAGCTCCCTGTTGGAATGTCAAAGTCTCCGACCGGTGAAATACTGCCACCCCAGCAATCGATCGAATCATCATCCAATATTGCGCAGGTGTACGGTGCGCTGTGGTAGCTATAGCCACTGTACGACTCCACCTGCCCAGCTGCCAGAACCTCTTTATAGTTGCCGGGTGGGATGTCGCATTCCCCACGAAGACAACTCCCCCAACACTCAATGTTTCGAGTTCCCCGCTGAATGGCACACGCGTGGTGGGTCCCCGTGGAAATCGACATAAACCTGCCTTCGGGCGGTTCGAGGATGTCCCCGGCATGGGAAGACGGTGTACCCCAGCAGTAAATGCTGCTCTCTGTATCGATGGCACACCCATACCGAGATGCCACGTCCAGTGCGCTCCACCGAACCTCCGTGCCATCACAATTCTGGTCGATACCATCTGCCCGTAGATCGGTGGCTCCCGGATGAATGGATGCATCGTCATCGTCACAGTCGCCGTCGCAAGTAGAGTATCCGTCGAAATCATCATCTCGACCCGGTTCAGACATCGATGAGTCGGTGTCGTCACAGTCGCCATCACAACTGGTCAGTCCATCTCGATCCAGATCAAGGCTTGAAAGCGTGGCATCTGCGTCATCACAATCGCCATCGCAGGTGGTGTCTCCATCTGCATCCAAGTCGCTCTGATTGAGCGACGAGTCGTCATCATCACAGTCGGTTCCTCCTGTGATCCCGTCTCCCGGAGAATCGTCCGCCCAACCGTCACCATCCGCATCTTTTGTGCAGTCAGTCTTAAACTCAAGCGAAGCCGCACCTGGGTATGTGCTGGCGGAATCGTCGTCGCAGTCACCATCGCAACTGGTCACACCATCGCCATCGACATCGTCAAGATGGAGTTCGGAGTCGTCATCATTACAGTCGGACCCGGCCTCTGCTCCACTGGCAGGAGATGCGCTTCCATACCCGTCCCCGTCCTTGTCGGTCATACAGGCTTCAGCATCCTCCCGATATGCGGCTCCGGGATAGGTGTGACTGTCGAAGTCATCACAGTCGTTTTCACAACTGTTGAATCCATCTTCATCGGCATCTGTATTGCTGCGTGAAGCATCGGAGTCGTCGCAATCCTCGGCGGCAGTGGTTCCATCACAGTCCGCATCATCAGCGACGCCTCCCGCACTCGGATTGTCATCGTCGCAATCGTCGGCCGTCAGAATGCCATCACAATCTTTGTCATCGGAAATGGCATAGGACGAGGCATCACTGTCATCGCAGTCATCGGCTGTCCGAATACCATCACAGTCCCCATCTTCGGCGGCGGTGGTGGAGCCAGGATCATTGTCATCACAGTCAGCGGCAGTCGGAGTTCCATCACAATCCGCATCTGTGGCAGTCGTGGAGGAGTCGGGATCATTGTCGTCGCAATCGTCGGCCGTCAGAATGCCATCACAGTCCCCATCCTCTGCGATGTAGGTAGAGTTCGGGTCATTGTCGTCACAATCATCTTCCGCCAGAGCTCCATCGCAGTCTTGATTGCCATTTTGGTCGCGAATATCTGGATTGGTATCGTCACAGTCGCCTTGAAACTCGGTCAGCCCATCCCCATCGTCATCGATAGCAAGTGGGTTGTGCTTGGGCGCTTCACAAGCGGCCATCACGAAGCACGACAGCCATAAGAAATGTAGACCTTTTTGAATCACAATTTCTCCTCAACCAGCATGAGCAGGTGCGTCATCTTCGATCTCCCGCCCTCCAGAACCAGCCCCAAAACAGTCGATCAGGCCGTCGGTCCGAAGGGCACATCCGTACAACGAAGTGTACCCGCTTGAACCACCGCGGCGTGTAATTTTCACATCGACATAATCATCGAGGGGCAAATCTCCCATGGCAGACCAATAGGAACTCAGGGCGCCTCCCCAACAATCTATGGAGCCACCGGTTGTGACACCGCACGCGAAGCTGCGTGTGCCGTAGCCAGAGATATATGCATTCGCGACGTCAACGCTTGAGAAGTTCAGAGAAGGGGCTGAATGGCCGCTCCAGTACCGCCCATAGGATGTCGCGTCCCAACAAGTGATATCGCCCGATGTATCCACAGCGCACCCAAGCCCATCTTCCTGAGATAGGGTCGAGAAGTCTCCGGAGATGGGCACAGGCTCCTCAACATAGTCAGGCCCCCAACAGCGAATGCTTCCATCGGTCTTCAGGCCACAGACTGAACTAGAACAGCCCGATAGTTCGACAAATGAACCGTACGGCACACTGAACTCAGCCACTGCAGAAGAGGGTCCACCCCAGCAAGTGACGGCGCCACTTCTTCGGATACCGCATGTGTAGCCGGTGGCATAGTAATCATCGGAATAGTACGAGGCGTTCACCCACCCTGCAGCCATCACAGAAGTGAACGCGCCCGCTGGTGCGTCACACTCCGATTCTACACACGCCCCCCAGCAGGTGACCGCTTGTGTTCCGGCTTCAATGGCGCAGGCATGATGAACGCCCATCGACAATGAAGTGAACTCACCTTCAGGAGGACTCAGCATTCCAGTGGGTTCATCAAAGACCGTGACATCGGCTCCCCAGCAGTGAATCGCACCCTCTGTATCGATGGCACAGGCTTGTCGCGACGATACGTCTACCTGAGTCCAGCGAACTTCAGTCCCGTCACAGTCCTGGTCGATACCATCGGCACGGATGTCAACGGCACCTGGAAAAACGGAAGGATCTGAATCGTCGCAGTCTCCGTCACAGACAGTGTGGCCGTCGAAGTCCGCATCGATATCGCCACCCAACACTTCGGGATCGGTGTCGTCACAGTCACCCTCACAGGTCGTGAAACCATCTTCGTCTACATCAAGGCTTGAAAGTGTGGCATCTGCATCATCGCAATCACCGGTACATGTACTGTCGCCGTCTTCATCAGTATCTGCCGGAGTGAGCTCGGGGTTCGTATCATCACAGTCGGTCCCGGCAGTCACACCGGTCGGTGGCGAATCATCTCCCCAGCCGTCTGCATCGACATCTCGCATACACAGCCGCATCCGTTCAAGTTCGGCAGCGCCAACATAGGTATCGTCGTCATCATCATCACAGTCACCAGCGCAACTGGTTTGACCATCCCGGTCACCATCATCAAGGTTCAGCATGGCATTTGAGTCATCGCAATCCATACCGCTGACGGCATCTCCGTCTGGCGCAGCACTCCCCCAGCCATCGTGATCAGCATCGGTCATACAGGCTTCTGTATCTTCGGCGTACGCCGCGCCCGGATACGTGTCGCTGTCCGCATCATCACAGTCCAGATCACAGGTGCTGAACCCATCAGAATCAGAATCAGCATCGTTCAACACTGGATCGTCATCATCACAATCGGCCGTGGTCAGCGTACCATCGCAATCTCGGTCAAAAGCAATGCTTGTGGCTTCTGGGTTGCGATCATCGCAATCATCCGAGGTGACCACGCCGTCACAATCGGCATCACTGGCTGCCGTGGTTGAAGCAGGATCGTTGTCGTCACAGTCGCTCGCAGCGGGTGTACCATCACAATCGGCATCTTCCACTCGAGTATAGGATGCGGCATTGTTGTCATCGCAATCGTCCTCGGTCCGCGCGCCATCACAGTCTGCGTCATCAGCGGTTGTGAACGATTCCGAATCATTGTCATCGCAGTCGTCTTCCGTCGGGATGCCATCGCAATCAGCATCCTCGGCTTTGATGGCAGAGGATGCATCGTTGTCGTCGCAATCATCCTCGGTCAGTGTGCCATCGCAATCAGCATCCTCCGCCTTAATGGTGCTGTTGGGATTGTTGTCATCACAGTCATAATCATCCGCGACTCCGTCACAATCTGAATCCGAACCGAGCGGGGTTGTATCAGGGGCGTTGTCATCACAGTCGTCTGCTGTCGGGATGCCATCGCAATCAGCATCCTCGGCTTTGATGGGAGACGAGGCATCATTGTCGTCGCAATCATCCTCGGTCAGTGTACCATCGCAATCGTTGTCATGAACTCTCAGTCCAACCGTTGCATCTGAATCATCGCAATCGCCATCGAATGGGGTGTATCCGTCTCCGTCTCCATCCTGGGCCAACAAGTTGGTATGGGGTTCCTCACAGCCGGCAGCAAACGCAAGAGCAAGAATGGATGCGAAAAAGAAATTCATCAAGTCGTTCTAGCGTTGGAGCCTTGCCACCCAATGTGGCAAAAAATGGACCTTCGCTGTCATTATAGCGATCGGAGAAATCGATGCGAAGAAGAAAACCTTGAAACCATCAAAGATTGGGTTCTTGCTGCCCACGGTGGCAAAAAATGGGCCTTCTATGGCAGTATGGCGTTGGGAGAAGTCGATGCGGTATCAGCGATATCTTTGTTTAGTGGTGGCCTTCTGTTTTTCAACGATGGCCCAAGCTGCAGCCCGTAAAGCCACCAGCCCCTTTGAGCGGCGGCTAAAATCTGCGGGTTGGACTCTGACCAGCAAGAGCATCTCAGCAAAACCAGGCGACATCTACAATCGAGCGACAAAGACCGTATGGGCTCCTCGGAAAAAATGTTTTACGGCCAGCATGAACCAACGAGAAATCGCAAGCAGTCTACAAATGAAAAAGACCAATGCAGAGATTTCGGGTTTCTTCAGCGGGATTAGGGCCAAAGCGAAAGGTAGCGGGTTTGAGGCCAAAGCCTACCTCGATCCATATCGGTACTGGATTCCCTCGACGGAACTTCAAATCCTGCCAGCCTGTCTTGAGCGAATTCGACAATCTCCGGATCGGGGAGATCTTGTTGTTGTCACAGACATTGTATCCGCCCAATACCAGACCGTGACGCGCAAAACGAGAGAAGCGCTCGTCAAAGCGCTGGTGGCCGGTGCCAGGGCGAAGAAAGACGACAGGAGTGCAACTTTTTCAAAGAAACCAGTCACCATTGCCTACAAACGACGCTCTGTGGTCGCTTTCATACCTGTCAATCTTCGAACGCAAGGTACTGTGAAGCTAAAAACCAAATCCCTTTCCGGTAAAAAGTGTGCTGGACGCGTCTGGGTAGACCGGGAACACGTCGGATTTACCCAGAAGAAAGCCTCTCTACCGGTCCCCGTAAAAGCCTATAAAAATCATCTGGTTCAGGGCAGCTGCGGGAAGAGCAAATCGGACTTGATTTCCGTGAGCGTGAACCCAGGGCAAAACTTGGAAGTGATGTTGAAGATGCAGCGGTACTCCAAGAAACAACTCATGGCCTCTCAAGCCAGCTATCGACGTTCCAAAGGCTGGGATACGTTCGGCTATATTGCCGCCACTGGGCTTCTTTCCACATCAGGAGTCTACTACTTCAAGAGCAGCAAACACTACTCAGAAGCCGATAATATCAACACCGTGGACCAAGGCGACAGGTATGCAGATCTGCGCTCACAGGGCGACACGGCAAGAGAGACAGCCCTTCTTTATGGTGGCGGTGGGGCCGTGGTACTGACATCCACCTTGACCCATGCATTGTTCAGCACGGCCATCAAGAAAGGTAAGTACAAAAAGCAGAAGAAGAGTCGGAACAAGTAAGAGAAGAACTCCTTGTGCCATGAAGCCAACAGACAGAAATCCTATGATTTGCTGTAGCCGTGCTTAAACTTCGCATCGTCCGTTTGTATCCAAACCCCTTTTTCGACATATTGTTAAGGTCTTAACAATGTTTTTGGGAATACCGAGAGGGCTTTGGAATGATTTCCGGCCTTTTCAAAATTCATAATTCAACCGTTTTCCGCCACATTTGAAGATTCCATGGGTACAAACCAAAAGCCACGAGAACATGTGGCAACACATACAACCCAAGAGCAGACAACCACGAGCCAACAATCCACTGGTGTGGGTCAAAGCAATTCACAAGCCCAAGAGCAACTCGGCTTGGCCGTTGGCCAACAGGGGAACAGCAGTGGAACCGTGGTCATGCACCAAGCCGTGGAAGATCTACGTGCTTGTTTGACCAATACGGCTGCATTGGCTGAACTGGGAATCACAGACGCTGAAGCCGCCCATTTTGAACACCTGGCTACCCTTGGTTCGGAATATGCAGCCAGCGGAAATGTCCACCTGGTATCCAATGTGGATCAATTGCCCGCGGACATCACAGAACACCTTGGTCATAGTTTGGCGGTGTATTCACCCCAGTTTGATGTCATCTATCTGCGCTCTAATGAACGGACTCCCCACGCTTTGAACACCTTGTTTCATGAAGTGGCTCACGCCGCACGAAAGGATTCCCCCGAGAGCCTTTTGCTTGAAAGTCTGCACATCCAACTCAGCGTCGGAGGTGGGGATGCGTTTGAAGATCCCAGCGATATCGTGACGGGCCTGGATTATTATTTATTGCTGGCCTTTGAAGAGTTGAATGCAGAGGTCGATGGAAACATTATCGGTGAAATCGCCGCCAACGAAGCAGAAGGCGGTGATCGTGCAAGTGGAAGAGTGGGCCGGGTGGAAAGATGGCGCGGACGTGAAACACATGATGCATCTTCAAACAAGGCCATCCGTGACTGGAGGCTGTTGCTGGTGATGTCTGAAGATTGGTTGAACGGTGATGCCTATCGAACAGCCGGACAAGACTTCCTCGCCCAAAGAGGAAGTCGACCGAGCGCCGCTGATTTTGTGAATCACTGAGCGTTTGTCCCTTGGAATCAAATATGATGTGATCACAAAAATAAAGAGCGTCACTGCCACCGAAATGACTGTGACGCTCTCCGTCGTTGAGCGACAGTTCTATTCTTCTATTTTCAAAACCTTCTTCAGTTCATCTTGTCCAAACTCGTTTCCGTACAACAGAGTAGAAAACCGAGCGACTTCAGCAGCAATTTGGATGGCAGTTTTGATTTCTTCATCTGAGGCACCGGCTTTTTTCGCCAGGTGAACCTGAGCAGTAATGCAATATTCACACCGCATTGCAGCAGAGGCTGAAATCGCAACCAATCGAGCTTCTTTGGACGGAATTGCGCCGTCCACAAACAGAGAGTTGAAGGCAGCAAAATATTCGGCAGCTTCGGGTCCAATCTTCTTTGGGTACATCTTGTTGAATGGACTTTTGGCCAAGAACTCTTCGTGTTCTTTGTCTACCTTGGCCGATTTATCCGCCTTGTCCGCCTTATTCGAATCCTTCGCATAAGAGGTCAGTGGAACACACAATGTAAATGCAATGAGAAGAAACGTTTTGATCATTTTAAATTACTCCTTGTCCAATGTTTTGGACGCCTCATTTACTCAGCCCTGATAGCCAAAATCAACCGCTATTTCTGCTTTTGTATCATTCCACTATAGATGGCCCAAAAATACCTCGGTGAGGCGTAGAATATGAGCAACACCCTTACTGCGGATCGCTCTCATTTTTCCGACACAGACAGATACCTTTACTCGTTTTTGTTGGTGCAAAATCAACATCTCAAACACTGTACTCATTGCCAACCGCCCGCACTCCTATCACCAAAATATGGGGAAATAAGCCCAGTTCATTAGCGACTTGTACTCAGACCATGGTTCCACCCTAAAACAACCGAACAAAAAGCTCTTTTCGAAGGAACCCCACTTCAGATCGAGACCACCTACTACTTTTCAGGCGTTTCCAGCCTAGGAACCGTCGACTGTTCACAGATGAAGCCGAACCGATTTTCACATCCAACATCGTTCCATTTGACCGACCCGCCCCAATTCAATGCTGCACAGTGTTCATCTCCGCCCCAGTTGTTCGGTTCATTGTCATGCCATGGGGCATGACGAGAAAGGACGGTCCCATCCGGCCACCGAAACCAGCCTTCATACTGCTCGTCCGTAATCGCCACCCAGAACGGTGAATGGGTCAAAGTTGAGGCCAATTGACTCACCCGCTCTTGTTCCGCCTTGGTCTTGAGTTGAGCCACAGATGACCCCAATGCCGCACACGCGTCCTCCATCTCTTCTGGGCTGACTGTATCGACACACAGAATGTAGGAATCAACACCCACACACATCTCGTGGGTCACCGCTTCCAGGCGGACATTTGGCTGTACCGGATAGACCACCGACGCTTCATTCAGCAATTCACTGGGAGCAAGCCCCTTGCGCCAAGGCGGAGGTCGGTCGCTCAATGGCGGATACTGCAGCATACCGAAGCCAAGCCATGCCATTACCAGAAGTGTCCCTGTGGTGCTGTAGGTCCGGTACAGCGATGGATAGCGCCGGCCGTTTAGGAACTTGCCCACCACCGTCGGCCGAATCACACTGTCATAGGTGAGCCATGACACGGCCAGTACGATGATCACACTGGCTGAATACTTGACCAAGACGGGTGCTTCCCAGCCAAGCAACAGTGCGGGCACCAAAACGGTGAGCGGTAGGTGAATCAAATATACCCAATACGCGGAGTCCGAGAGGTATCGCCAGATGGGGCTTCCACTGCCACAGTAGCGGAGAAATAGCCCCATCGTGCCTCGGGTGAATGCCACAAGCCCAAGACTCGCCAAGAACCAATGGGCTGCAACAACGTCACCTTCTGAAGAAGGAAGACTGATCGGCATCTCTTGAATGCCTGCCAAGAGACTTTGGAGCCAGGGACCCACCGAATCTCTCTCGAAGTAGCCGCGGATCGCATGCCGCAGCAATGTAGCTGCCACACCCAGACCCACCAAAGACCAAGCCTTGGACTTGCAAGAGGCGAGGGCTGCACGGGAAGCAAACAGAAGCCACCCCACTCCATACCAGAGAAAGTAATACGAGAGGAGGGTCAGATCTTCGGGTACCCACCGGCCTTCTGTGGGGATGTGGTCCCATCGGAAAATGGCACACCAGGTCATATTGAGTCCACCCAGGACCACAACAAAGAGCAGTGGACTCTCCATGATGCGCCGGAGAACATGAAGAGGGCGCGACCAGTTCCAGTCGAGGCGTTCCACAAGGTAGACGATGAAGGCCATAAAGGCCGTCACATAAATGAGGTCATAGAGGAACCACAAATGCATGGTCCCTTCGATCGGGAAGGGTTCTCCGATGACCACCTCCCATGCTCGATCGATGGGTACAGCAGCGTGGTCGCGCACGCCGATACCAAAGCCGAAACAATAGGCCACCAGCGGATGCAGCAGCAGCACAAACACAACAAAGGGCAGAACGATTCGCTCCAACCGATTTTTGAGCATGGCACGGGCCCCGCGACGCTGCCAAAGCAGGGCGCCAAAGAAGCCTGATAGCAGGAAAAAAGCCGGCATCCGGAACAGATGGATTGCATCTGTGATCAGGTTCAGGTCGGACGAACTTGCTGTCCAATCCGTAAATGGCCAATCCGACTCAGGCAGGTATGCCAAGGCACAGTGGAGCCAAACACCCAGAATCATCAGCACCCCGCGAAGTGCATCCAAGCCATGAATGCGCGGACCAGACGGTGCGGTGGAAACCTCACATTGCTGGCTCGTCACATTGGTCACCCCATGCCCCATCCAGGAAACCGTTCAACTTCCCATTAAGCACGGTTCATACTGACAACCAAGCCACGTATACGTCAATCGTCATAAGATGTTTTTGGGCGTGATCCGTATGGGGGGACTGTTTCGACTGGCCTCAAAAATAGAGACGATTCCGTCTCCATCTACATCGCACTTGGCGGTCAACTTGAAGTCTTCCGACTCATTCTCTCCTGGAGTTACTTGGGCCATGTACTGGCATCGAACCGCCCCACTGGGCGCCCAGCCCAGAGTCTTGAAAGCATCGGCACACGCTCCCTCCCAAGCAGATTGTTTGCGACCAGGAAGTTCCTGAGGACACGACCCTACTGAACGAAACCTTCCATGCTGAGAATGGTGCGCAAGTTGCGCTGTGCGTATGCCTTCCAGGTTGTGTGGCGCTTCAGCAAGCTTGGCGCGAAGCCCCATCGTCATGAAGTTTGAGGCGGCGACCCAGGCAAAATATCCAACCAATGCAAGCACTAAAATGAAGATGATCTTCCAGCCAGAAACAAAGGAATTGAACCTTTTTCCGATCGGCACATCTCCTGTGCTATCCAATGTGGATGACTCTGTATTCTGAAAATTCAAGGGATCTTGGTCGGTCATAGGGAGGCCTTCATCCTTGATTTTAACCCCGTGGTGACACAGAGCGTTCCCTTTGAATCATTGCGACAGCACCATCATAATCGACACCTGTCGATTCACTGCTATTGTCAATAGCAGACCCTTCTAAAAATAGGGTGACAAAGCTTATTGCAAATTGATTGCGATAATGAGGGCCTTGAGATAGGAGCGTGCCCCATGTCGATCTCTTATCGCCATTCTGACGACCCGTCAGGCCAGGACTGGTCACAGTCTCGCTTCGCAAGTGTAAAGGACGCAGACGACTTCTCACGTTGGAAGACGTGCTGTGTTTCCATATGCTTCAGCATCTGCCTTTTCAGTGGCCAGCCAGGTACTGCACAAGCTGCACCTTCAGGTTCGACCGTTGACGCATCCGTCGCCGCCAAGGTTGCGCCCCCCGTCCTGTTGCAACAGGTGGATCTCAGCTATCCCGATGCCGCAAAAGCCTCAGGTGACCACGGCGATGTACACATACTGGTTGATGTGGATGCTTCCGGTAAGGTCATTTCCGCACGCTTTGAGAAAGGCGCCGCAGTTTTTCGAGAAGTCTCCCTGGAGACTGCATCGCGTTTGATCTTCTCTCCGGCCACCCTGAACGGTGTTCCCGTGGCGGCCACCACCCGCGTGTCCTTCCATTTTGCTCCTCCCGATGGGTCGTCCCGTGCGATGAGCGACACTCCACATGCAGAAATGATCGTTCACTCCACGAATCCGGATCTCAAAGACACCCGAGCCCGGACCACACTGGATGAAGAAGCACTGGAGAAAACAGCCGGCGAAGATCTCGCGAACACCATTTCACAGGTAGCCGGTGTCCGGATGGCTGGAACAGCCGCGGATTCCTCCAAACCCATTATTCGCGGGCAACAGGAACGACGCCTGCTTGTATTGAATGACGGTGTCCGCCACGAGAGCCAGAAGTGGGGACCGGACCATGCCACCGAAATCGATCCGTTTTCGGCGGGATCAATCAGTGTGATTCGTGGAGCAGCAGGCGCACGCTACGGGCCTGACGCCATTGGTGGTGTGATTCTCGTAGACCCTCCAGCCATGCGAACCGACCCGGGAATTACAGGCAAAATTCTTACCTCCTACAACACCAATGGACGACGACCATACGCAGCACTTCGTCTCGATGCTGGTTCCGAATCTGGGTTGTCGACGAGAGTGGAAGGCAACGCGGCGATTGGTGCCACCCAGACGACCCCCGACTACCTCCTGGGCAATACCGCATCAAAAACGTGGAACATTGGTGGGGCGATTGCGTATGACTGGGATGGTGGGAATGTACGCGCGAGTTGGCACCACCACGACTTTAAAGCCGGCATCTTTTATGGCCTGAGTCACGCCACACCCGACGAGTTTATTGATCAATTCAATGCAGATCGTCCTGTCACTGCGGATGTATGGGAGTCTTCATACGAAATGAGTCGGCCGTACCAGGATGTGACTCACGACATTGGGATCTTGCGCACGGAGATGGACGGAGATTGGGGAAGCATAGAAGCCTTCTATGCCTTTCAAATCAACCTACGGGAGGAGTTTGAACACGCCCGAAGAGACATTTCGGGCCCACAATACGATTTCACATTGCGTACCCACTCCATCGACACACTGTACAGTCACCCCACCGCTTTACTTGGAATCGGTGAACTCGAAGGTGGTGCGGGAGTACAAGGCGGCTTCCAAGAAAATGTATACCGAGGATGGTCTCTGATACCAAACTATCGGAGTTTCTCGGGTGGGTTGTTCGTGTACGAGCGCCTGTCATTACAACGGATAGATATCGAAGCGGGCGCACGCGCAGATGCACTGACCCGTGCCGCGTACCTTCGCGACAACGACTATGATGCACACGTCCGAAGAGGCACACTGGACACTGATAATTGTGAAGAGCTTGAGCAGAAGGCCCGTTGTCCGGCGGACTACAAAGCCTCCTCATTCTCGATAGGCACCCTGGTTCATGTCATTCCCAAGCGTCTTGACCTGAAGCTTGACCTCTCAACCGCCACACGGTTTCCCAATGTCGATGAGCTCTACATGCTCGGCAGTGCACCGACATTTCCCGTGTATGCGACCGGTCACCCCGACCTCGGTACCGAAACGGTCTGGAACAGTTCTCTCACCGCAGGACTCCGGACCGATTTGGTAGAAGCGGAAGGATCGGTCTATGGCCAGCACGTCAACGATTATATCTATTTCGCACCAGAGCTGAACGATTCAGGTGAACCTCGATTTGATGTCACCATTCAAGGCACTTGGCCAAGCTGGGGGTTCCAGCCCATTGACGCCACATTTTACGGGTTCGACGGCTCAGTCAATCTGGGACCATATTCTCCTGTCGGCCTAAAGGTCCTTGGTGGACTCGTTCGTGCCGAAGATCGAGACACCGGCGATCAGCTCATCGGAACGCCAGCAGACCATGTAAAAGTGGCACTGCTGGGCCGAATTCCTCCGACTGGGGCCATGCAAAAAGTAGAACTGCACGTCAGTTCCGAAGTCGTTGCTTCTCAATCCCGTGTCGAACCCAGTCATGACTTTGCACCGCCTCCACCGGGGTACACCTTGTTTGGTGCCGGTATCGACACCGAGATTGGTCGACGTCAACCGGTCCGTGTAGGCGTGGATGCCCACAATCTCCTCAATACCGCCTACCGCGAATACTCAAGCCTGCTTCGATACTACGCCAACCAGCCCGGGCGTGACGTGCGCGTGCGCGTCGGCATGGATTTCTAACGTTCACCGTAATCTTTAACTTTAACTCAACCCCAACTCTCAATGGAGTTCTCATGAAACTACTATCCTCACTTACACCGCTTCTTCTTCTGTCATTATCTGCATGTTCTGATGTCGAAAAAGAAGAAGATGATCACCACCACCACGATCACGAAGTCATGACAGCCGTTGTCCTGCACTTCACTGCTGACGACGGAACTGAACTCGAGTTCACCTGGAGTGATGCAGACAACGATGCAGATCCTGTCATCGATGACATCGTCCTTCAAGACGCATCGGACTACACTTTGTCGCTATCATTCCTCAACGAACTTGAGGATCCCATCGAAGACGTGACTCCAGAAATCGCAGACGAAGATGATGAGCACCAAGTCTTCATCACTGGTTCTGCCGTTGATGGTCCAGCAACCGAATCGAATGCCGATGCATTGGTTGGACACGCCTACGCCGATGAAGATGTCAACGGATTGCCGATTGGCTTGGACAACGACATCACCACCTTGGGCACCGGCTCTGGTGAGTTCACTGTGACATTGCGCCACATGCCACTACAAAGCGGAAATTCTATCAAGACTGAGAGCGCTGCAGGTGACGTAGCCAGTGGCGGATTTTCTGCGATTGGTGGCGACAACGATGTTCAGGTCACTTTCGACATCTCTGTAGAGTAAGTTCACCCGAACAGGTGAATCACCATAAAACCCCATCCTTGACCAAGGATGGGGTTTTTCGTGCAAGGTTACAGAACGAAAAAGCTACGCAGACTTCTCCGTGCAAACACCGCAGATTCCAGTAATGCGGATGTGAAATTCCGCCTTGATTAAGGCTGGGGGCAGTTCCCCATTTTTTGCACGCACCTCAAGTGACGGCAAACAAGTGATATCTCCACAGTCCTCACAGAGAAAGTGCGGATGATCATCCTTGGCTGTGCGACGGGCATCCTGCAATTCGTAACGCCACACTCGATCACCAAGAGCCATCCGACGAAGAATGCCCACTCCGGCAAGATCGGAAAGCACACGCCAAATAGACGCCTTATCGTACATCCCAGAACCAAGAAGACCCATGACCTCTTCGTGGGTCATGGGCGATTTTTGCTCACGCAGGGCAAGAAGCACAGCTATTCGCTGTGCTGTCGCACGCATCCCTTGAGCCTTCAAGAGTCCGCGCGCTTCGTCCTGTACTTTGGTACGTTTTGTAGACATGATTTCCGTGCATCTATCTAACCTTCATGGTCATCATGTCGAATGCTTACTGCTCGTCCTCGTGTGAGTCTTCTTCACACACGCCTTCTTCATTTTCATGTTCTTCTTCATCTTCGTGTTCTTATTCATCACCATGATCGTCGTGATGTTCGATGTGACACACAAGACCATCTTCACAGTCTTCATCGGTGGTGCAGGAGTCGCCGACCTTTCCAGCAGCGACACAGCCACCGAGTGTAAGTGCAGTAAAAAAATTGGTTTTCATCGACTTCTCCGTGAAAAACGGCAGTGCAGAACAACACCGTCACGATGGTCACCCTTCACCAACGATAGTCACGACGAAACGGCGTTCTCTTCCACCTGGATAAGCAGTCCTATATGGACGAACAGATTCCGTTGAGTCGCGCCAAAAACGCTTGGACCTCTACATCAGCGCTGGTAAAGGCGAAACCAACATCGTTAAAAAATACGCTCTCTGAACGATTCAAGTTCAGCGGTTCTCCATGATAGGTGCGAACACCACCCGCTTGTTCTTCCACCATTAAAGCGACTGCTGCCAAATCCCAGATCGCACACCCACTCTTGGCCTTCTTTGTCGCCTTGATGTACACACTGTTGGGTTCGGTAAGCACCTGCAGGCCGTTCATCACTGCACCACCGACAAAACGGATATCGAAGTGTTCTTTGATGTGTGCGTAATAGGGGTACGTGGGCAGACTTCGGTCGGCAAACCACGTGATGAGTCTCGCATCACTCCCTGTGCTGTTCAAAGCTGGCAGTCGCTCACCATTCAGGGTGACTCCTCTGCCCGTCACCGACTCATACAATTTGTCATGCACAGAATCATAAACAGACGCCAAAATGGGTCTTCCCGACTGTGACACCAAGGCAATTGACGTGGAGTAACCTGGGTTACCATCAATAAAATACTGGGTCCCATCCAAGGGGTCGATGGTCCAAAAAGCATGTTTAGTTAGCCGGCTATCGTCTTGGTCACCCTCTTCGGCCAACACACCCAAGTCGTATCGTTCAATCGTTGGCTGAAGAATACCAAGGATGATGGCCTGAGCTTGAATGTCAATCTCGGTCACCACATCGGCAGCCCGACTGTCAAAGCCCTTGGACCCCACCTCCAACGGCCGACCCCGATTCTCCTGTATGAAGCGACCCGCAGCCAAGCATGCCTCTCGCGCAGCCTGTGTCAGCTCTTTGGTCATATCGTCGATGGCTCGTTCAGTGGTGGCATCACTGTAGTCAGTGAGTTTCCGATGCCCCGGACTCCAACCCAACATAAAGCGCTGAAAGTCCGCCCAAGCCACGGGGTACAGCGACCGCCATTCAGCTTCAAGGGCAGTCGAATCGACATCGTCAGGCAGACTTTCGCGCAACGCAGAGAAGTAAACATCCAGCAGTTTTCCCTCAAGGCGTTCACATTCAGGCCCGCTCAAGCAGCTGCCAACAAAATAGGCCACGTCTTTCATGGCTGCACCATGTCCGACGTACTGAAAGTCCACAGCCGCCACCCGATCATGATCGTGGGTAAAGAGGAAATTGGCCAACTTCGCATCACCATGGACCAGTGTTGGAAAAGCACCACAGCGCAGCCGTGCATCCAACAATGAAGCAAAATGATGAAGGCGAGCGCCCTCTATATTGGCCAACTCTTCAGGGCGGGTTTCCAAATGCCAGTAGGTTCCGCAGGGCCACAGCCCCGGAGCCGACTCACCCAAGAATTGAGCATGAAAGTGGGCCAACCATCTCAACACTACGGATATTTCCGACCATGACGTGTCGTAGAGCGCTCGGTGAAAACCCCGTGTCGACAAGTCTTCCAACAACAAGAACAGTTCGCCGCCTTCTTCAAAGGCATCCAAACATGTTGGGGTGGGTGAAGCTGCTGACACCTGTTGATTTTGGTGCTGATACCAATGGGTCTCGACCTGATATGACCGCACCTTTCGGTCCCTCGAAATGGAGGTCGCGAAGCCACGGGGATGGACCAATTCATCGGGAATCGTAATGTGTTTAACGATCACGGATGAATGGTCACCACCTTGCAAAAACACACGCGAAAGTGTGCCGTAATTGTTCCACAACGGCTGAATAAGCTCTGTCCGAGCAATGTCATCGGCCTGGGTCAGTCGCAAGATTCGGTCGCGGACATCTGGATGCATGAACACCTGATATTGGTGTAGCGCGAGGGGTTCAAGTGAGAAGGCGCATGGGTCCGACATGTCAAAATGGTGCAACCAGGGTGACTATAAGTCGGCGACGATCCGTTCCACTGGACAATGATGAACATGAAAAAAGTACAGCGACTGCTCGCTACGATGGCTGTCGGCCTAACCCTCAGCCTCACCGCTGAGGCCGGCACCCACGCCTGGCTACCGCTTCTGAAATCGACCTCACCCACAGAACCAATCAGCCAACGCTATGATCCACCCACCGGATACCATCGGGTGGCGGCAGAGCCACATTCATTCGCTGCCTGGCTACGAACACTACCCATCCGCACCGACCGGATGAACGTGCTGTCATACAAAGATGAGCCACTCAATCGGCCCAGTGCAGGCATCGTGGCCATCGATGTCGGTGACCGAGACCTGATGCAGTGTGCTGACTCGATCATTCGACTTCACGCAGAGTACCTGTGGGCGTATGGGCGACAGAATGAGGCCGCATATCGGTTCACCAGCGGTGATGAAACCCAGTGGGCTGACTGGGTGTCCGGCGAACGCTTTCAAATCAACGGCAGCGGCGTGACGCGCACAAAGGGCAAACCTCGAACCGCTTCACATGCGGTCTATCGACGCTGGCTCGACCTGGTTTTCACCTATGCAGGAACGAGATCATTGGCCCGGGATGCCGCTCGACCCTCAGTGGATGCTGCAGTCGAGCCAGGAGAATTCTATGTGGATGCGGGTTCTCCCGGTCACGCGGTGATCGTTCTGGACGTGGTGACCAATGGCAGCGGTGTGCGCCTCGGTCTCTTGGGACAAGGCTTTATGCCCGCTGAAGACATTCACGTACTCCGTTCATCCCTCGCAATCGACGGTGTTTGGTTCAGGCTACCGGATCGAGAAGAAGAAGTGCTGCCCACCCCGAGCTGGAAACCCTTTGGCGCCAGCTCTCGCCGACGCCTGCATTAGCCAACACCACAGGTCAACACGGATCGCGGACCGATCTGGCCGACTCCTTGACGGTCGTTTACGAGTCTCCATGTCCGCGCCCCAACATACCTTTCAGCATGCCCTCGACAAACTGGGCCTACCTCACGACGTGATCGATTCCCTGGACACCATCTACCGTCCGGTTGCCCAATGGATATCGAAACTAAAGGCAGATCACAGACGACCCATCATCATTGGCGTAAATGGGGCGCAAGGTTCGGGAAAGTCGACATTTTGTGCGCTTCTCACCCCCTTGCTCTGCGAAGCGCACAATATTCGTACAGTCACCTTGTCCATCGATGACGTGTACCACACCCGTGACACCCGACTAAAGATGGCCCGCACGGTTCACCCATTATGTGGAATTCGAGGTGTCCCAGGAACCCATGATGTTCAGCTTGCTCACAGTGTGTTGGACCAGTTGAGTATTGCTGACGCACCACAACCGGTCTCCGTTCCCCGATTCGACAAATCGACTGATGATCGGCGATCTCCCGCGGATTGGGACATCGTTACAGGGCCGGTCGACGTTGTATTGTTTGAGGGTTGGTGTGTGGGTTGCCCGAATATACCGGAATGGAAGCAGCCATATAATGATCGGGAAGCCGCCGAGGATCCGCATGGTGTGTGGGTACGGTGGAGTGGTGAGCAGTTACAGCGAAACTATCAACCGTTGTTCGATCGGATGGATGCCTTGGTCATGATTGAGGTTCCTTCGATGGACACTGTCCGACAAGGTCGGTGGCTGCAAGAGCAACGCTTGTGGGATGCCTGCGGTATCGATCCATCATCCGTTGTGCATCCACCAGGACTCATGAGCAGGACTGAAGTTGATCAGTACGTTGCACTATTTGAACGGTACACTGAACACATGTTGGCCACCTTGCCATCTCAGGCCGATACGCTGATCGCGCGACGGGACGGGTTCAGCTACGACCTGCACCGAATCCCACCTGACCGTTGATGGTGTTCCGCCTGTCATGACCCATCGATCAAACCACTGTGTTGACGCAGTCGGGATTATTGGGAGGCTACCAACGCAATCCAAACCATGGCATAGGGAGAACACACCAAGTCAGTTCCCTTATCTACGACCTCTCCATGGGAGAACAGTACATCCAACGGCCCTGTCCCCTTCACGCCCAGTTCTGACTTCGAAAACAGCACCGAACTCGCACTAAGGTTGTATACGCAGCAAAGTTGCTGATCACCCAAACGACTCGTTCTGCGGATCACAAACAATCTCGGATCCGCCAACCAACACGACTGAAGCGCTTCAGGGTGAAAAGCAGGCTGCTGCTGACGAACCCGCAACATCTCCTTAATCACCCGGAGTACCTGTGCAGGCTGACCGGCAGGATCTGCCAACCGTTCATCGATTTCCGTGCGGGTCCACTTTGTTCGATTGATGGTGCGATTTCGTCCAGTTTCTTCTAAACCAAGTAGATCATTGGGCGCAGAAAGCAGGCTGTTGTAGTACAAGGCTGGAACCCCAGCCATCGAAAGCATGACTCCTTGCGAAACCAAGAATCGTTCAACCTGCCATTCGTCAATACCGTCCACAGTGCCACGACAAGCATCGAAAAATGCGATGTTGGCTTCGTAGGGACTCAACGATCCATCGGGACGAGTTCGATGGGTCAAACAGCCCCCGAACGAGGCAACGCACTCCACCAGCTCGTTTAGTTGGGTGGTCGTCAAGATCCCTTCTGCAGGTCGCAGACCGACCCCGTCATGGGAAGCCACAAAGTTTAAAAATGTGCAGCCATCTGGCAGGACTGGTAGTGAACCGCACCATTGGGTCAACGCGGTCGTGTTCTGCGTCATTAAGGCGTGCAACAACAAAGGTGGCAGCGAGAAGTTGTACACGATGAGCGCCGTTTAACGCCATGTACCACATAGCCTTTTTGAAGAAGCAATTCTGCAAGATATGCCCCGGCCTGACCAGTAATGCCAGTTATCAAAGCCGTCCTTTTTTTCATAACAATTGCCTTTCCTGA
>PALY01000050.1 GCA_002707085.1 Deltaproteobacteria bacterium | reverse complement strand
GTTGGTGGTACGGCAATTCCTACAGGTCCTCAGGCGGGCGGACAAGGGTGATATCGAGCTACCCGAAGGCGGCACCGCCCAAAATGCAGACTCCATGCCTTTGCTTGATCCTGACCAAGTAGCGGAAGTTCACGAACAGCTATCAGACGAACTCCACTGGGCGCAGTTCCTTGCTTACAAAGCGATTATTACGGAAGATTTGTACCCACATGTAGGGCCACTTGGAAAACTGGTCAGTACATCCGACATCAAGGATGGCTGGAAAGATACCGTCGCCCGAATCCAGCGAAATGACGCGCCACAGAAACTGGGACTGTACGTACACATACCCTTCTGTACCGTTGCCTGTACTTTTTGCTACTGCGGTAAAACCGACAATTTCGATAAGTCGGGCATGAACTCATACCTGGAAAACCTGATTGCCGAAGCCCGGGACTTTGGACCCATTTTCGACGGCTGTACATTTCCCTCTGTGTACTTTGGTGGTGGCACCCCTTCCCTCTTGAGTCCTCCCGCCATGAAGCAGGTGTTCGAAGCGATCTACACGAGCTTTTCCGTGCCAGACGGTACCCAGGTCATCTATGAAGGAAATCCAGATTCATTAAGCGAACGCAAGATTCAAGTTCTTGCCCAACAAGGAAAAGTCACCCGCTTAACCATCGGTGTCCAAACGCTGGATGATCGGGTTCAACAAATCGTACGTAGGCACAATCGACCAGAACATGTTCGAGAAGCCATAAAAGCGGCCAGAAAATATGGAATCTCCCATGTGAACTGTGACTTGATGGCGGGAATGCCGGAACAATCCATGGAATCGTTTCAACAAGATGTTCGTTTCTTGCTTGAACTGGAGCCTGACTCCATCCATTTGAATGGTTTCCGTCCGTTGCCTCGCACCCGTCTCGGTACATCCGGAACCGGTATGACTCCTGAGCGGATTGCGCTTCGAGCAGAAATGTTGGAGTGGGCCACAGAGGCACTATCAGAAGCTGGGCACGCCTCCGCAATGGGACAAGGACCACGGCGAACCCGAAATGCGGCCAATCTCCAAGAGTACGATCTACGTCGACAGAACTCGTCCCTATTGGGCTTGGGTTTTCCATCCCGCGCGCACAGCTTCGGAAACCACTATTACAGTCCAGATGTTTCGGAAGGGTTCGATCCTTCCCTAAACAAAGACATTGCTGGTAATCGACGTTGGCGTGCAATTCGTTCCGACGACACAGAGGAGATGCACAAATACCTCGTAAGCAATCTCCGGACGGGCTTTACACGTACGGAGTTTAAATCAATTTTTGGAACCGACCCCATCGCCGCAGCTCCCGAAGCGTTCCGAAAGCTGGAAGCGCTTGGTGTCGTCTACCCTTCAGAGGATGAAATTTATTGTCGTACTGAAACAGCGGCGGATGACCTCATCTATCGAACCTTCTTTTATAGCGCTGACCAACACGAACGAGCCAAAGAAGTATGGGGTCACGAATACGACAAAAGCCAAGACTATCGTAGTAAACTCGACGAACTTGTAGAAAGTTGTGGCTAAGCCCGGACCTGCTCTGCGCCCGCACGCAAAACTCGACGAACCTGGACCATCGCGCGGGTAATGCCATCGCGTTCGTCTTTTGCCGAAGGCGGCTTGGACTCTAGGATTAATCGCAGAGGACTGCCCTCTTTCAATCCTGGTGCCACACGAAAAAGGACCTTCAGTCTGTTCGGGGTGTGAATAACGATTCGACCGTTTCGGTCTACGCCCCCATATCGGTGCTGGGCTGCAAGCAACTGGCCAGGTTCCAGTTCTCCAGTCAGGCGAAGAATCCCATCCGGCGTGAGGTCCAATCGTTGCCTCCGAGCAATTTCGTGTTCCAAATGGGGTTCAGGAACCAGCCACATCAAGCTCAATAGCCGCTCGCGTCGTGTTTGCGCCGGGAGAGATACTGTGCGGTCATCGATGGTTAAGAGACCATCCGCATCCCATGCACTCAATGCTACCGGAACGACGTCGGTGACGTCTTTTTCAAAAATCTGGGCGAACCGTTTTCGGTCAACATGATTGTTGTCTCGGAGTTGATGTACCAAATAGGTACGTACTTCTTCTGACAATGTGATCCGGTTTCCTTCATACACAGCGGGTGCATCCGTAAGCACTTGATCCCCGGGATCTCGACAACGGTAATGGGCATAGCCAAAGACCTGTGAGCGAGCAGATGGCCCAAATCCCAGCAGGTGCATGGGTCGTCCCGCTTCCGCCACCAACTGATTGTAGCTGTAGCAGGAGCGTGGAACCTCCTTGAAGAACTTAGGCAAGGCCACACGTCGCAGCGTATACCGATGGCCACCTTCCACATTCACCGTGTAGCCATGGCGTTTTGCCATCGACTCCAAACCCGGTTTTGCTATCTTTTGAAATGGTTCCAAATGCGCCCAGAATGCATCTAGACTCCCGCCAAAATGTTGGTCTACATATTCAGGAGTTGGGGAGATTTGAAACACATCAACATTGCCCGGGGTGTACTCACTCAACACCCATTCAATGTCATCCAAGATGGTTTCTGGCGACGTACCGGCCAAGCCAAACAGAAAATCACAAGCCACATCATATAGGCCCGCAGCGTACAACTCTTCAAACCGTTTCGCTACAGTGTCTCGATTCTGAAAACCGCGATTGTGCGCCTTGTTGACTTCCGGATCGAGTGTTTGAATTCCAAACGAAAAATGACTGAAACCATGATCCGCGAGCGCTTTCACTCGACCGGCACTCATCACCAGAGGATCAAATTCAAAGGACTTGTGTGCATCTGGCCGGATATTGATGTGCTCTTCAAGCGCTTCAAAAAGGCGACGCAACATCGATGATGGCAGTGTGGACGGTGTACCGCCTCCAATATAGACCGACCCCCATTGGAGCTGTGAAACGACAGGCCCTATGGTCTTCATGGAGCGGATCACACGCTCTAACCACGCCTCCAGCAATGCAGGATTGGATGGACGCAGACGCTCGTAATTGCAGAAACTACAGAGCGATTTGCAGAATGGTACGTGAATATACACATTGTTCGAACTTTCTCCATCGAACACAGGGTTGGCGATCGCCTCGGCCCATAAGTCTCGTATTTGTTCTTCAGTAACGACAGTACTTGGCCCCCAAAGGTAGGCCAAACGAGATGCGTCGGGAAGACGAGAGACCTCGGCATATCGCTCTTGAAGCTGTACCCGACTCTTGACCCATCGAGGGTCCAGTGACCTGCTATTCCAATTCATCGGTCACGCACCGCGACGGTGGCACAAGAAACGCCCGGCACAACATGAGTCCGTTCAGGTAATGCAACCACGAACCCAATGGAACGTGCTTTCAGTTCCTCTAAAACATCACCTTGGATGGTTCGAACTTCCGCAATGGGTGTTCCCCGCTCAAGTGTGTCTCCAGGACGTACTTGGGGCACAAGGACCCCCGTGTGGTTCGTACGGGGACCACTCTCTCTTCTCCATGGCCCACCGCCCTTAAAGGCCGGGTCTGGCCTGGCGGGCATATTCACTACACCCACGCTGGAAAGGATTCCCAATGCTGCCTCGGTTCCAATCGCCACCGAAACAGAATCCAGTCGCCGCCTGGGCCCAACCTCCAATGTCACGGCAGGGATACCGCAATGATTGACTATCGCGCCCGGCAAACTCCTATCCAAATGATACCGAACGTACCGATCTCGTGGGTATTCCCGCAACACAGTTAATCCGCTGGCTGCCGCCAACTTTGCGCATCGAAGGTTGAGCTTCCTGCGTTCTCTTACCCGAAGAACACGGTCAATTATCGCATATGGAATGGCACCAGCAGCATCTGTATGCAAATCGATAAGCACGTCCGGACAGCGTGCAGTCACATCGTTCCACACCGCGTGAGCATGGCGCTCGGAAGCGGGGCCACGGGGACGTCCTGGAAACAGACGATTTAAATCTTGGCCATCACTCGGAAGAACGCGTTCACAAGACGCCAAGCCCGCTGGATTCAATGTTGGGTACATCACAACTGATCCGCGAAGTATCAGATCCGGCAAACAGCGTGCAAGGTTGTGAACCACACCAACGCCCGTCGCTTCATCTCCATGAATATTCGCTGTCACCACGACACATGGCCCTGGCCGACCCGAATCTATCGACAATAAAGGCAGCGGATCACCAAACGGCATCTCCAGTTCGCTATGTTCTATCTGCACCAAGCTTGCACCCTACCCTTCAAGCACCCACGCCTTAAGATAGCGTGATTCAGGGAATGCCAATGCGGCAGGGAAATCATGGGAATGGGTTCCTTGATGTATCAAGCGCAAATTGCGGCCCGTTTTATCTGACCCAGTCTTAATCAATTTTTGGAATTCTTTGGGGGATATCGAGCCTTGGTTGGTTGCCACAAGAATCCAACCGCCTCGCCTCAATACACGAAGACTCGCAGCGACCAATCGGCCCAATTCCCGCTCTACGGACCAGACGCCATTTGGCCCTCGGGCAAAGGATGGAGGATCAAGGATCACCAGATCAAATTCCTCACCCTTGCGCCTAAAACGGTCTAAAGCCTTGAAGGTATCTTCCGTCCAAAAGCCATGTCTTTCAATGTCGATATCATTGATCAAGAAGTTCTTCTTGGNGCGCTCGATGNCCGGACCCGCCAGATCAACAGTGTCCACCCGAAGCGCGCCCCCTTTGGCAGCGGCCACCGAGAAAGCTCCGGTGTAAGCAAACGTATTGAGGACACGTGACCCTTTCCAATAGGGACTCAACCACCGGCGCAACTCGCGCATGTCTGGATACAAACCTGCGTCCAATCCCCACTCGGGTCTCACAGCAAAACGAAGTCCCAATTCCAGAACTTCGATGTCTCCTTCTGGAGCATCACCGTACAGCAATGATCCGGCGGTTGGACCCGACCGATCTTCATCATGCTGGGGTCTTTCGTTTTGCCAAATGGCGGTCACATTGCCAAGCTCTACCAACGCATCTACCAGCATTGGAATCAACACCTGCAATGAAGCGTGGTCGATTACAAGCGTGAGGCATTGCCCCCACACATCGACTCGAATTCCAGGCAGACCATCGTTTTCGCCATGAATCCAACGCCAAGCGGTCGTATTCTCGTCTAAACGTCGCCGCTCTTGGGCCTCACGGACACGATCTCTGACGAAATTAAAATCAAGTTCCCCCGCGTCACTTCGAAAACGCCGAACCGCCACTTTTCCATCTGAAGCGATTCCTGTACCAACAATCTTACCGTTCGAATTAAGAATCCGAACCACTGAACCGGACGAAGTATTGCCTTTGCGTGCAACGATTTCGTCCGGGTAAACCCAATCAAAACCCTTGGCCAACCATTCAGATGAGTATCCATTCACAGCCACCGCATGCTGCACTTCAGCAGGAAAACGAACCGTACCCGGGGAGTTTTTCCTTGTTTTCTGATGTGTCCGGCGGCCGCTGCCGCGGTAGGGTCGACCCATGACTTCCTCTTTCGACATACTCGGACCATCAGGCCTGCAGACCGAGTTTTTCCAGTTGGTACAGTCTGCTCTGTACCACGCCGACGGTATGTGGGGGGACGCAACAGTCGATCTCTATCTAAGAGATCTACCTGCAGACCAAGGATATATCGTCGTCGCGGGAGTTGAGCAGGCCGTCCAAGGGGTTTTGAATCTTCGCTTTTCCGAAGACGATATCAAATGGNTGAGCGCGCAGCNTTTATACAAAGACCTGGGCCGAGCATTTTTCGACCGTCTTCGGCACTTCCGGTTCCAAGGCGAAATCTGGGCAATGCAGGAAGGGACGCCAGCATTTCCGCTAGAACCCATCTTGCGGATCACAGCGCCCCTGCCTCAAATCGGTCTTTTCGAGATGCTGCTCACCCAAACGATCGGCAGCGCATCCACCGTTGCTACCAACGCATCTCGATTGAGTCAGGCGGCCCAAGGGAAACCAATTCTGGACTTTGGCACAAGGCGAGTACCCGGTCGTGAGTTGGCTGAATCAGCCGCAAGGGCGGCATTCATAGGTGGGTGTGCAGGAACAACCCATGCACTGGCCGCTCGGAATCTTGGAATTCCAGTTGTGGGCCTTGTCTCAGACACAATGCTCGCGGCCTACGAAGATGTGGAACTTGCCTACGATGCCTTGTCCGCACACTTTCCCGATGGATGTCACCTGAACCTTCCGACAGAAGCGCCTCTCGACGCGATTGAACGTTTTGATCGCATTCAGGACAGGGTCAAAACCGTCCGCGTAGATCACCCCGATCTTGAAGGCATCAGTCGCGAGATCAGAAGGCGTCTCGATGAAAGGGGCATGACCCACACAAAGATCTTGGGAAGCGGAAATCTAGATGCCTTGAGCATTCACACTCATGTGACCAATCAAGCACCAATTGACCTATTTGCGGTTGGAGGCTCACTGACACAAGGCCTTGCAGGTTCAGGCCCCCAATTCAGCTATCGAATGGCAGCCCTTGTTCGGGGCGCTACACCAGCCCCCATCACTGGTCACTGGTCGGCACATTGGCCAGGCGTAAAGCAAGTCTATCGATTTGGCAGCCACGACTTGGTTTGTACCGAAGTGGAAGGCGCTGAGGTCGAACAGCAGGGCGGAAGCCCTCTACTCAGCCCATGGGTTCTGCAGGGTGAACGGGTGAACGAACCAACAGATATCAAATCATCCCGAACCCACTGTAAAATGGCGGTCGACAATTTCTCTCCTGCGATACGCCGTTTAAGTGGTCCGGATCAACACCCAGTCCGCCCATCAAAAACCATTGAGAGCCTTCAACTTTGAGGCTGTTCAAATATTTCTTCTAGGTCTTCGATACTCACCACGCATGCCGGTAATGCCGCCAATTCAGTGAGTCTACGATTCGTACTTCTGATATCCCGTGAAAGACAACGAAGAACCGCAAGTTGAAAACGAAGCGCCAAGGGCGTGGTGCCAGCCATTAAGTCGAGAAAGTCACTTCGTTCCATCACGGCACACCGTGCAGTGCCTTCGGCAACACACGTGGCTGCTCGATCCGTGCCATCTAACACACCGAGAATGCCGAATACTGCACCGGGTCCCAATCGACCAACCATAACGATTTCGCCATTCTGGAGGGACCTCTCGATACGAACGCATCCTTCCAAAATGAAGTACACACAGCCGCGCTGGTCACCTTGCTGCACAATAGTGGATCCTTCCCACCACGCATCCTCAGTCATCGCAGTCGCAACAACTTCCACTTCTTGGGGCTTCATCCCACGAAAATAATCCAACGATGTAAGTCGTTCGCTATCCACGCTACCCTCCCGATCTCATCATGGACCAGATTTCCCGAAGTCGGCTTGCAACCGATTCGGCCTCTTCCGCGGCCTCACTTTCATGGTCGATCAAAAACAATGCGCCAATGCGTTGATTTAGAATCCGGATTCGATGCGTCATCATTTGTCGCACGGCCACCAAAAGCACTTGAGCTACAGGGTGTCCTTTGTCCAAAAATCCCGTCATCGCCTCTGCAGGAATATGCAAAACAACCGCACTTTCGGCGGCACGCGCCGTGGCACTACGAGGAGCAGGATCAATGATTGCCATCTCACCGAGCACGTCACCGGACTGAGCGTACCCAACCACAATCGAAGGGCCTTCTTCCGTATCGCATGTCAGACGGATACTGCCCTTGATGACCAAATAAACTTCGTTGGCTTCTTCGCCCTCCTTGAAAAGGAGGTCTAAATCCTCGAGTTCACTCATACTCGAGGCCACGGCCAGCTCTCTTATGGAGTCACCATCAAGGTTCTGAAATATCGGCACTGTCTCAAGGACTGAAAAAATGGCCGCTTCCGAATGGATTCGCATCAAATTCCTTAGGTTTGTGGTGCCCGTATAGCAATCACACTGGTTCCAACAACAATCATATCGTCAATGTCGAGCGGTGACGCATCTTGAACCCGACTCATAGAGTCCCCTCGGTACAAAAACGTTGGACATGTCTTATGGATACCAAGCACTTCCGCTCTACCATTGGTAAACTGAACCGCCGCCTGGCGCCGACCAGCGAGGGCGCGGTCCATGGTAAAGCCCCCTTCCCTGGCTCTTCCAGCCCGAGGGCCAATACACCAACGAATATTTCGCTGACCTCTACGATCCGGCAAAGTCATTCCAGGATGGTTGGGTTCTCGACCCACCTCGACGATTTGCGCCCCACCCACTCCAGTTCGATGCTGAGTATCAGCGAGAAACAGCCCCACGTAGCCACCTTCATTGACCGCTTCATAGCGATGCGCCCCAGATGGGCATTCAACCGTGTCCCCAGTCTGCAGCACATGCTTTTCACCCTGCTGGATACCGCGACCACTAATCATAATTCCTGGAATCATGGGTTCTACACGAATCTCATCCGACTTTACTTCCAAACGCAACACCGCTTGGTCCGCCTGATTCGCCCAACGACCATCTTCTAGCAAATCATAGGTATAGCCAGCCACCACATCGCTCATGGGCACAGAAGGAAGCGCCAACCCCGCCAGAACCAAGTCCAATTCAGAATTCGTGACCATATCCAAGATGATGGTATCGGTACTCGCATTTCGTGCGGCTTGTTCGTTGGCTCCTTTCAAAGCCCGGTCGACCGCATCTTGTGTGCCGATGACCAATCCACGGCCGGCATCAGTCCACGCGTACCTGTCGCTGGGCGCTATGGAATATGTCTGTAGCCATAGGTTCGCGGGGTCTACAACCGGCAACTCATCGATGGCCAACAACAACTCGTCCGACCCGGGTTCAAAACCCTGAAGTAAGATGACAGGATCATTCGGCATGATCGTGCGTTGGGCGCCCTTTTGAAGCTCTACCAACTTGCCCATTCTTACTGCACGAACAAGAGATTGTGGCAACCACGTCTTGTCGGCCGGAACAATTCGATAAACAGGAACCTCTCCCGCAATTCCTTTGAGCGAGAATCGTCCAACACTCTCCCAAGAAATCTCTGTCTGATTCATGCACATACGCGTTGTGCTGGACATCCACACTTCACCTGCCGGCGTTTTCGAGAGTATTCGCGCTGCAAGGTTTACCGCTTCCCCAAAAGCATCTCCATCGATGGATTCAACGTCACCAGTACTAATGGATGCACGCAAGGAAAAGCCGCCTTCTTCCGGAATTGCATTTACCAATTCCAGACAAGCTTGAGCGGCATCCGTGGCCGCCTCAAAAAGCGCCATATACGAATCACCAAGATTCTTAACTATGCGGCCCCTACAGGCCTCAACGACCGGTGCGACTCTCTGTTCGTGCATCGCAATAAGGTTTCGTAGACCCTCTCTGTCGGAACGTCCCACAGAAGCGGTGTAGTTCGCTAAATCGGTAAAAACGACCGTTAGGGTCCGTGTGGGCACAACGCCTCCATTGCTTGCGAGCATATCTTAGCATCACGCTATAAGTCGACCTCATGGCTTGGCTCATATCGGCCACACCAGCACATCTGTGTCAGATTGGCACACATGGCAATTTGATCCGCACCATTTGTGCCATTTTGTCACGAATAATCCGTGTNCGTTGCCCCCACAGCCTTCATCCACTAATGGCATGAGACTTGCTACGGAATGGAATACACTTCCCCAACGTTTCCCCACATGAATGATGGCATTAACTAAGAATCAAATCCTCATCGGCATCTTTGCAAGCGGTACCCTTGCTGGCGTTGTCGGTTCGGCCACGACCAGCATCGTCGCCCGAAGCCAACTTGCACTGCCCGAGGATGCAGAACTGATCGACCCCAGTACAGGGATTGTCACAGTAGAGGAAGATGGCGAAGCTGTCGTGGTGGTTGCCAACAACCCTGCGCCACGACGCATGACCAAGAAGACCCTGGTGGACCCAATCCTTCGCAGGAACATGTTCGACAGCTCCAAGGTTGGTGGTGTGGTCACCGAAGAAGAAGACGGTGATTCCGGAAACAAAACCTCGCTCCCTATCGTTTTGCTTGCCACGGTACTCGCTGAACCTGAAACGTTTAGTTCAGCGCTGATCGCAGAAGAAAAGGGTGAAGATGGTGCAATGGGCTACGGCATCGGAGATTCAATTCTGGGCGAAGCCACGATTCATCGCATCGAACAAAAACGTGTCATTTTGAAGCGNTCAGATGGTGAGTTTGAGTACTTGGCAATGGACGATACCAAGATAGCCTCCACCCCAAAGAATTCTAAATCTGCGAAAGCAGGCAAAGCAGGCAAATGGGCTGGCGTCGAAAAACAGGGTGGAAACAAATTCACTATCGACGAAGAGACATTCAACAAGGCGCTTGAAAACCCACAAAAATTGGCCAACCAAATCCGGGCCGTGCCGGACTCCGATGAAAGTGGAAAAGTGGTTGGATACCGACTTTCAGGTATTCGCCGAAGTTCTTTATTCAACAAACTTGGCATCCGAAATGGCGACGTCGTCCATAGCGTCAACGGCAACGGCTTGAGTAGCGTCCAATCCGCGATGTCAGCCTACGAATCTCTGCAAAACGAACGTAATTTCAGCTTTGAAATCACGCGTCGGAACAAAAAGCAAACCTTCGAATATGAGGTGCGCTGATGGAAAACCAGGACAAATCCATGCACAACAGTGTCAAATCCAAATATTTCCAGCGACTCTGCACCAGTACGCTCACCGCACTGGTGGCCTGCAGCCTGGCCTTCCCTGTGGAAGTGCATGCGAACGACCAGAAGCCCACACCGACGGCAAAGCCTCTCCCACTGGGTGGTCTTCCTGGCACTCGAGGACCTGGAATCAGCGGGCCGGCCAGTAAGCCATCCATTCCAACGGTAAAGCCCAAAACCACAGATTCGGAAAGCTCCACTGACGATGGTGACACAGACACTTCCGGAGACTCTGGAGACAGCGCAGATTCAGGAGAAACATCGAGTACGGTCTCAAGCACAGGCGCAGCCTTTTCTTCACCCCGGCAGAAGCCACCCGTCCTTGATCCCAATGCCAAGGTCACCCTCGACTTTGTCAACAAGCCACTGCTTGACCTGATCAAGTACATGGCCGAAATCACCGGACGCAATTTCATTTTGACCGATGACATCAAAGGTGATGTGACAATTATTAGCCACAAGCCCGTCAGTGTACCGGCAGCCTACGAAGCGTTTCTCTCCGCGATGGAAGTTTCGGGATGGACCACGGTGACGGTGGGCAATGTCACNAAGGTGGTCAAAAGCAACGAAGCCGCCAAAACACCCATCCGGGTGCATCATGGCGGAAACATTCCATTCACGGACAATTTCGTCACACAGATCATCGAATTGGAAAATGTGTCCGTCACAGAGATTTCGAGTGTGGTCAACGACCTAAAGAGTAAAGACGGTAGCGTCATCGCCTACGCCCCAGCAAACACGCTGATTCTCACAGATGCTGCGACCAACATTCGTAAGATTTATCGAATTATCAATCAGCTAGATATTGCTGCGCCCAAAGCAAAGATGCACATGGTGACATTGGCCAATGCAGAGGCCAGCGCGATCCAAGCGATTATCCAAGACCTGTACGGCACTGCACAATCCTCTTCGAAGACTTCGTCTTCATCTGATGACAAACGCTCAGCACGACGTCGACGTCTTCGGGATCGAAAGAGTTCATCCTCCAATGGAGGCGGCAGCTCTACAAGCGTGGGCGCAGAAGGCAAATACATCGAAAAGATCATTGCCGATGAACGAACCAACTCGTTGATTATCATGGCCAACGATGAGGCGATGGCCGCGGTCCTTGAACTCATCAATGAGCTTGATGTCGATGTCGATCCTTCATCTCGTGCGCAGATTCATGTGGTCTACCTTGAAAATGCCAAGGCAGAAGACATTGCAAGCGTCCTATCGAACCTTTCTGATAGCAGCGGCTCCTCACGAGCAGGGGCACGTGGTGCTGGACCCAGAAGCCGGCGCGGTTCAACGGCCACACAACCCAGCGTTGGTGGGAATGGGCGAACCCCTGCAGGGGCCAAGAAGGCTGCTGATGGTGGCGGGAGCGCCACTGCTGCGTTCCAAGATGGCGTACGAATCACAAGTGATGAAAACACNAATTCTTTGGTGATCATTGCCACACAAGATCAATTTTCTATCCTGAAGCAAGTCATTGAGCGGCTGGATATCCGTCGGATGCAAGTCTTTGTGGAAGCTGTGATCCTTGAAATCGGCAGTACCGACATGAGAGATGCTGGTCTGGGCTTCCACATNGGAATCGACGACCTTGGTGATGGTGGTGCTGGCATGNTCGCTTCAGGCACCGGCTCCCTTCAGATGGATCCGACGGCATTTACCCAGGGTGGACTCAACTTGGCATACGCGGGTAAAACCGTTCCTGTCACAGCACAGGTGATGGGAGAGTCCGTAGAGTTGGACATCCCTGCGTTCGGTATTGCCTTGCAAGCCTTGCAGGAAAACAGCGCCGTCAACATCCTTTCCACGCCCAACATCCTGACGATGGACAACGAAGAAGCCAAGATCATCGTCGGTAAGAACGTTCCTTTCCAGTCTGGGTCAAGTCTGTCGGGTACCGGCATGTCCTCGATGAGTATCAGTCGAGAGGATGTAGGCCTCACCCTGAAGGTGACGCCTCAAATCAACGAATCTCGTTTTGTCACGTTGGAAGTCTTCCAAGAAGTTCAGGAAATCGAGAGCATCGATGAAACCAAAGGCCCCACGACCACAAAACGTTCTGCTGAAACGACCGTCGTGGTTCGCGACAACCAAACCGTCGTCATCGGTGGCTTGATCGGGACCACCGAATCCGAAACAGAAAAGAAGATTCCCATCTTGGGCGACATCCCTTTGATTGGAATGTTGTTCCGGAAAAGCACGACCTTGTCGACCAAAACCAACATGATGATCTTTCTGACTCCACACATCATCGAAGGTCCTGAGGATCTGGAAGAAGTCTACAGAGTCAAATGGCTGCAACGGCAAGAGTTCATCAAACGCTTCTATGGCAAGAGCCGCGAGGAAGGCGAAGCCGCGATGCGTCAAATGCTTCAGTACAGCATCAATGAAATCGACAAACCAAGCGTGTACCGAACCAAAAGTGAAGTAAGCTCTAATGAAGGTGGATTCACAACCATCGGTTCAGAACAGGCCAACGAGAACCCGGTTGAAATCAAGCAACTGGGGACCGACAATGTGGAAGACATCGGCAACGATGTCCCTGCCTCCACCGAGGAGCAATAGCAGATGGGGATTCGACGCGAATCTCTGGACACCTTGCTGATCCGTGCAGGTGCAGATGCCACAAAGCTGGCGGACGCGCGGTCACACGCAGACAGAGCGGGAATGGACCTATTGGGAGGTATTGCCCGAACCCAAGCAGTCGATGATGCGATGTTGGCAGAAACCCTTGGTGAGATGACCGGACTGCCGGTTCTCACCGAGATTGACGTCGAACAGGTTGATATCGAATTGGTTCGAGAAATTCCGTTGAGTCTATCGAGAGACCAAGGCATTCTGCCTCTTTGGGAGATCGACGGTGTAATCGAAATTGCGCTTAGCTCTCCTGCGGCCATCAAGACCCTCGATGACCTACGGGTGCTTTTTCGAAAACCTGTTCGGGCCTTTTTGGTTGCGCCAGGCCAGCTTAAAGATCTGACCAATGCGGCCTACGATGCTGCAAGCCGGTCGGCCAGTTCTGTCATCGACGAAATTGAAGAAGAAGAAGGCTATGTTGCAGATGACCTGCAACTCGGCGAAGACCTTCTCGATGATCCAAATCAAGCACCGATCATCCGGTTTGTGAACTCTCTGCTCACCCAAGCCATCAAGGAACGAGCATCAGACATTCACATTGAGCCTTTTGAAAAGGAACTGAGTGTCCGGTTCCGGATTGACGGTGTGCTGTATGAAGTCGTGAAACCACCCCGGCGGCTACAGGCTTCCATCGTAAGCCGTGTGAAAATCATGGCGGGCCTCAATATTGCCGAAAAACGAATTCCCCAAGATGGACGTATCCGTACCCGAATGGCCGGCCGGGAAATTGACCTTCGTGTGTCCAGCTTACCTGTTCGCCATGGCGAAAGAGTGGTCATGCGTATTCTTGAAAAGGGAAGCGTCTTCAGTCTCGATGGAATTGGGATGGCCCAATCTACACTCGATACGTTTAGAGATCTGATTCGGCGACCACACGGGATCGTATTGGTCTCCGGCCCCACAGGGTCGGGTAAAACGACGACATTGTATTCCGCTCTTTCAGAAATCAACTCACCCGACAAGAACATTCTGACCATTGAAGATCCGGTCGAGTATGAACTGAAAGGCATAGGACAAACACAGGTCAACCCCAAGATCGAACTGACCTTTGCCAATGTTCTTCGCGCACACCTTCGACAAGACCCGGACATTATTCTGGTGGGTGAAACACGCGACAAGATCACCGCAGATAACGCCATTCAAGCTTCACTTACGGGTCACTTGGTGTTCTCGACCCTACACACCAACGATTCATCCGGTGCGTTCACACGCCTCATCGACATGGGTGTGGAGCCATTTCTCGTATCAAGTTCCTTGGTTGCAATCTTGGCCCAACGGTTGGTCAGGCGCCTATGCGATCACTGTAAGGAAGAGTACGCTCCAAACGAGACTGAAATTTCCGACTTTGGCCTGGCTCCAGGCGCGACCTTCTACCGGCCAGTGGGCTGTGAAGAATGCAACCATAAAGGGTACTCCGGCCGCTCAGGAATCTACGAACTATTGGTAGTAGACGATGAGGTTCGGGCATTGGTGGTCGCAGGTGCAGCAACAGGCATCATTAAGAACTGCGCCATCAAGAATGGACTGAAAACCCTCCGAGACGACGGAATCCGAAAGGCACTGGAAGGTGTCACATCTCTGGATGAGGTTCGCCGTGTTTCCCAGGAGGAAGCGGCCGGGGTGGAGTAGTTCATGGCCGTATATGTATACAAAGGACTGAACTCCGCAGGTGCTGCCATCAACGGCATTGTCGACGCTGACAACGCCAAAGCAGCCCGCAGTAAACTCCGTAAAGATGGAGTTTTTCCCACCGAAGTAAAGGAGCAAAAAGGCGGTTCAACCCGCGGCTCTGGCCTGAATGTCGAAGTCGACTTCAAAGCCATGTTTGAGCGGGTCACCGAGAAGGACATTGCGGCAATGACCGGGCAAATGTCCACACTGGTTGGTGCAGGAATTCCCATCGTCGAGGCCCTTACTGCGCTCATCGACCAGGTAGAAAAGCCCAAACTTGAGAAGATGCTTCGTGACATCCGCGAGAAAGTAAACCAAGGTGCCACCTTGGCGGATGCAATGCGCGATCACCCATCTGCATTCCCTCCCCTCTACGTCAATATGGTTGGCGCGGGAGAGACTTCGGGTTCGCTTGAAACAGTCCTAAACAGACTCACTGTATACACAGAGAAACAGGTGGCTCTTCGCGGACAAATCGTCACCGCGCTCACCTACCCTGCTCTGATGGGTGCGGTCAGTGGCCTCATTATTATTGGACTCTTTGTCGGCATCATCCCGAAGATTCGAAGGGTCTTCGACAGCATGGATGCCGCACTGCCCGCCATCACCTTAGCGGTGATGTGGATATCCGACTTTTTTCTCTATCGTTGGTACATCCTACTGTTCATCATTGTCGCGGCAGTTTTCGGCTTTAGAAAGTGGGTGCGCACCGAATCCGGCCGGAATCGATGGCACCGTTTCCTATTGACCTTCCCTGTGCTTGGAACGGTCAATCGAAAAGTTGCGGTATCCAGATTCTGTCGGACGATGTCGACATTGTTGGATTCTGGCGTTCCCATCCTTACCGCAGTGTCGATTGTGAAGACCATCGTTGGAAATGACATCATTGCCGACGCTATCGGTGAAGCCGGCAGAAACATTTCTGAAGGGCAGTCCATCGCAGCCCCACTAAAGGCTTCTGGTCAGTTCCCGCCGCTGGTCACCCACATGATCAATATTGGCGAGAAAACAGGTGAAATCGAGCCGATGTTGTCCAAAGTGGCCGATTCATACGACCAGGAAGTGGAGAGAACACTGACGGGTCTCACCTCCATCATCGAACCCATCTTAATCGTGGTCATGGGTGGCATTGTCGCCATTGTGGCCCTCGCAATCCTTCTTCCAATGCTGGGCATGTCCAGCATGGGTAAATGACGCAAAAGGAGTTCAACATGAACAAACGTCAATCTTCCTTACTTCTTCAAAGCCGACGGGGCCTAACCCTGATCGAAATCATGGTCGTTTTGGCCCTGCTGGGCGTCCTGATGACAGTCGTGGCTGTCAACGTGATGGGTGCTTTCGACTCAGGATCCGCACAGGCTGCGGGTATACAGATGAAGTCCATCGAGAACACGCTCAACATGTACGCCCTAAAGAACAAAGGCAAATACCCCACGACCTCAGAAGGGCTGGACAAAATCGCCAAGCTACTCCCCAACAACAAAGTCCCCTTGGACCCATGGGGAAACAACTACCAATACTTTTCACCCGGCACACACTCAGACAATAAGTTTGAGCTGATCAGCTACGGTGCCGACGGAAAAGAAGGCGGCGAAGAAGACAAGGCCGACATCAAGAGTTGGGAACTCGAGTAGGCACCATTGATTTGCACCACCGCCATCACCCGTAGCGCACGTCGAGGTCTCACATTGATAGAGATCTTGGTGGCACTCGCTGTGATGGCTCTGGTGGCAGCAATCAGCATCCCGACCATTGA
>PALY01000049.1 GCA_002707085.1 Deltaproteobacteria bacterium | reverse complement strand
CGATCGTAAGTACGACGACGCGATCGCCATCGCGCGCCCATTTCAGCGCAAGCGCTGCGCTGGTGGTGGTTTTGCCAACACCTCCTGAGCCACAGCAAATAACGATTTGGCTACTGAAGCTCATGCGCGCCCCATCGCTGTTTCTAAGGCTTGTGATAGGACCTGGAGTTCAGAGAATGCCAAGGAACGGTCGAAGAGAAAAGGAAGGTCGACCACTGGAGTGCCCAGTGTCGATTTGAGCGATGTGCGGGCGCGTTCTTGATCTTCGATGCGCATGCTCCAACGTTCTGTCAGATCCGCAGCTTTGTGTATTTCTGGATGCTCAGATTCCATCAACTGAGGGCGAACCACCGACCAGTCGATTTCATCCGGTAAGACCGCTGGTGTGATTTCATTGAGGACACAAGCCAAGACAAGTCGGTTTTGAGGCCCCAGCTTTTCGAAGAGATCTTGGGTCTCACTCACGGGCATTTCTTCAGGTAAACAGGTGAGGATAATCCCAGTTTTTGTTGGGTCTGAAATCACATCATGAACTTGTTTCACACCTTGGAAGATTGGTCCCTTTCTGGTCAATTCCATCATCGAACGGGGGGACGCCAGCATGCTTAATCCATGACCAGTTGCTGGAGCGTCTACAACAATCAGATCCCAAACGGGTTGGCCTGTTTTGTTTGTTTCTCGGCTCAGGTCAAAAACCTTGCCCAAGTGAACCGCATCATGAAGGCCGGGTACCGCATCCATGAATGGACTCATGATGCGATTACGAAACACCAGTGAATACAGCTTTCGAATCTTGATTTGTTGAACAATATAGTCTTCGATTGCCTCTTCTGAGGTAATGCTCATGATGCTGAGTCCGGGATGAACGGAAACCGGTGAGTACCCTGCACTGGACCGTCTAAATAATGGACACAAGTGGGAAGCCCCGTTGCACTCAACAAGCAGGGTGTTTTTGCCCCGTCGGGCAGCCCAGAGGCCGATGGCCGCTGCTGTTGTGGTTTTCCCAGTTCCACCTTTGCCTGTGACAATCAATATTTTCTTGTCGAGAATCTTCACTGTTGTCCTTCAACAAGGGCGGTGTTTTCATTCAGTGTTTCAGCGATAATTCGAAAGCATCGAGCGCTAATTAGCATTTCTTGGTGCCCAATATGAGGAACTTCGATGGAGTGGGCATGCGACGGGTTTGCTGAAGACGTGGGTACATTCATATGATCGTGACGACTCCAGATGGCCACGGTGTTCCCCTCGTAATTTTTCACTGTTTCAATGACTTCAGAATCGGGGGCCATGTCCATTCCTTCTCTTAACCATGAGAAGACATAGGTAAGGGTCCCAGCCCAAGGCGTTCCCAAGGTGATGACTTTCCGGACGTGTCGAGCATAGCCAAACTCTTGTAGAGCATAGGCGGTGACGATTCCTCCCATCGAATGAGCAACGATGTCGATTTGTTCGCTACCGGACTCTGCGACCAACCGTTCGATAGAACGTCCCAAGTTTTTGGCGAATACAGGGATAGGGCTGGATCTTGGACGATGATTGATCGCCCATACCCAATCCCACCCACGTGTATGGAGGTACGTTTTGAGGAATGTAAAACAGGCGCGGTTCATGCCGTAGCCGTGTACCAAGAGTACAGGGACGCGGTTTTGATTTGGTGATGGCGTTTCTGCGATGTCTTCTCGTCGATGATGTTGGATGGGTGAGACGGGCCACCATCCAAATGGCAGTGCAGCAATCACAACAGCGTGCGCGGCACTCTCTCTAAAGAACCAGCTGATGCCAGCCCGAGATGACCGAATAGGCGCTCTGTGTTCCATGGCGAGAACACAAGCGCCGACCAGCACCGGAATGGTGCATACCAACAAGTAAACAAATGCGAGAGTGAGGACGCCGTCCATGGGTGATGAGGGTACCTCTGGAACAGTTCATAATCAAACCACTGCGCATCAGTGTGTCACGTGATAGGGACCGCGCTCTTGGAGTGACGATGCCCATTTATGAGTACGGTTGTGAAAGATGTGGACACGCTTTTGAGCGCCTTCAGAAGATTTCAGACGACCCCATCAAGGATTGTCCAGAGTGTGAAGGCACTGGAACAGTAAAGAAGCTCGTGAGTCGAACGTCGTTCGTACTCAAGGGTGGGGGTTGGTACAAAGACCATTATGGACTCAAAGGTGGAGGCTCCTCGGGGGGTGATTCTACCGGGGCTTCAGGAGGTTCGGACGACTAATGGCTGTGAATATTAATGGGCGTTTGGTCGCAAAAGATACATGTCAGGCTTTGCGGCCCCGGATTGCAGCACTTCCGAGGCCGCCAGGTATAGCGGTCGTTCGTGTTGGAGAAGACCCCGCCAGCAAGGTGTATGTCGGACGTAAAACTCAGAGAGCGGAGCGTTTGGGCTTTCATCACAAGGAAATCCACTTGGATGTCGAGACGTCGCAGGTAGAGTTGGAAGCAGTGATTGATGCGGTGAACGCTGACGATTTAATCGATGGAATTTTGGTGCAACTCCCATTGCCGGACCACTTGGATTCCACAGCCATCTTGGATCGTATTGCCCCAGAAAAGGATGTAGATGGATTCCACCCTGTCAATGCCGGTTTGCTATCGCAGGGTCGCCCTCGCTTTGTTCCATGCACGCCTTGTGGGGTGATGAAGCTGCTGGAACGCTCAGGTGTGTCGATAGAAGGTAAACATGCGGTTGTCATTGGGCGCAGCAACATTGTTGGTCGTCCGATGGCCATGTTGCTGGAGAAGGCCAACGCGACTGTGACCTTGGCGCACAGTCGAACAAGAAACCTCCCAGATCTATTGGCACAAGCAGACATTGTTGTTGCAGCTGTTGGACGGCCTCATTTTGTAAAGGGTGAGTGGGTTCGCAAGGGTTCCGTTGTCATCGATGTGGGCATCAATCGCCTGGACGATGGCTCCTTGGTTGGAGATGTCGATACTGATGCTGCATCTAAAAATGCAGGCTGGATTACTCCTGTGCCTGGTGGTGTGGGGCCCATGACCATTGCGATGTTGATGGAAAACACTGTTCGTGCAGCTGAGTTTCGTACTGCCTGATATCGCCGATTGTCACGATCTCGGCACCCCATTCTCACGGCAAAGCGGTATCCTGCTCTCATCCTCTATGGAGATACTTATGGCTTCAATCCGATTGATATGCGTGCTGGGTTTGATTTGTTGGTCCATTGGCTGTGCTAGCCCAAAGGAAGAAGTAGCGGCTGAAGGAACCAATCCTGGTGATTGTTCTGATGGCGCCGACAATGACGAAGACGGTTTGTTTGATTGTGACGACTCAGGGTGCTTTGGGTCTCCATTTTGCGATGAAGCGGATGCGGATGCGGATGCGGATGCGGATGCCGACGCCGATGCGGACGCGGATAGTGATTCTGACGCAGATGCGGACCCAGTGGATGAGGATGGGGATGGGGTCCTAGAGGATGAGGACTGCGACGACCAAGATGACAGTGTTTACCCTGGAGCGGATGAGATCTGCGACGACAAGGACAACGACTGTGATGGAGAGGTCGACAATGATCCAGTGGATGGAAGTGTCTACTACGATGATCAAGATAGCGATGGATACGGGGATCCCGAATTCAGTCAGCAAAGTTGTGGTCCAATCACGGGTCACGTCACAAATGATCAAGATTGTGATGACTTCGATAATACGGTTCATCCAGGCGCATCCGAGTCTTGTGACTCGATCGATGAAGACTGCGATGGCGACATCGATGAAGGCCTGGAGACCACTACGTTCTATGCAGATGAAGATGGAGATGGTTTCGGTGATCCATCGGCAGCCATCGAATCGTGTTCAGAACCCGCTGGCACCGTAGAGGATGCTTCAGATTGTAATGATGAGGATGCCAGTGCGTATCCAGGAGCCAGAGAGGTGGCCTGGAATGGTGTGGATGAAGATTGTGACGGCTACGACATCGATTTTGAGGACTGTGCGGATGATACGGTTGGAAACTCGCTCGATTTCGTGACTGGCTACTCCTACACGGTGTCTGATATGGATGGCGACATTATCGTTGGTGGTATTTTCGATATGGGGGACTGGTCCATCACCGAGCAAATACTATGGCTCAACAACGAAGAACATTCTGTGAGTACGACAGGCGAGGTCGATGAGATCGATGTGTCGATTGACCTGGACATTTATATGACCGCAAACCTTTACGCAGACGATGCCATTACGGGCATCAGCAACTGCGAAATTGATGTGGGGCCTGTACCCGTCAACTATTCTGGAACCATGGAGATTAACCCCCGTTCTGGCTATGCAGCGAGTGAAATTGAACTCGACATGCTCCTATTGGCAGATCCTTCGGCGAGTACGACATTTGGTGGCTGCAGCCTAGATCTTTTGGATATGATTGTCGGCTTTACCGACTTGCCACTCGACTTTACTGGAATGGTGGACTCGACGGTGACCACGGTCGCGGGTGAGGTGGGCGAACTGCTTGAAGATGACATCGAGATTGAAACCGAACTGACCTGTCGCGAATAAGGGCTTAGCGACAAGTCAACGCGGCCTTCTTTATGCTTCTTCGAGGGCCTCATCTCCCCACGGGGGGCAGCTGCATATCAGGTTTCGGTCACCATAAGCATCGTCGATACGGCCCACTGGTGGCCAGTATTTGTGATCGCGGACACCTTGGATCGGCCAAGCCGCTTTGCTGCGTGGGTAGGGGTGCGACCAGGTGTCTCCACCAACCTCGATGGCGGTATGGGGTGCATTGAGGAGCGCGTTGTCTTCTTTGTCAGATTGTCCTGACTCAATGTCTCGAATCTCATTTCGGATTGCAATCATTGCATCGCAGAAACGGTCAAGTTCGCCTTTGGCCTCACTCTCCGTCGGTTCGACCATCAACGTACCCACGACTGGCCATGACATGGTGGGTGCATGGAAGCCGTAATCCATCAGCCGCTTTGCAATGTCTTTGGCTTGGATTTCAGTCGTTGCTTTGAAACCACGGCAATCCAAGATGCATTCGTGAGCGATTCGGCCCTGACTTCCCGTATACAGGACGTCGAAGTGCCCTTTGAGTCGTTCAGCAATGTAGTTTGCACTCAGAATCGCAATTTTGGATGCGCGGGTCAGGCCGGGTTCACCCATCATCGCGATGTAGGCCCAAGTGATCGGAAGAATACTGGGACTTCCCCAGGGTGCTGCTGATACCGGCCCCAGGGCCTCGGCATGTCCGATGTCCACCACGGAGTGTCCTGGAAGGTACGGTGCGAGATGAGCAGCGACTGCAATGGGACCCATTCCGGGGCCGCCACCACCATGGGGAATACAGAACGTTTTGTGTAGATTGAGATGGCAGACATCGGCGCCCAACTCGCCGGGTCGACAAAGGCCAACCATTGCGTTGAGGTTGGCTCCGTCCATGTAAACCTGCCCTCCGTGATCATGAATGATCTGGCAGATGTCCTTGATGGATTCTTCAAACACTCCATGGGTAGATGGGTAGGTGATCATCAAGGATGACAAGTTTTCGCTGTGCGCCTGCGCCTTCTCACGAAGGTCTTCCACGTTGATGTTTCCTTCATCATCGCATTGGACAGCCACGACCTTCATGCCTGCCATCACTGCACTGGCGGGATTTGTTCCATGCGCACTCGTGGGAATCAGGCAGATGTTGCGGTGCGCATTTCCGTTGCGCTCGTGGTGTCGCCGGATGGTCAGAAGGCCTGCATATTCACCTTGAGAACCCGCGTTGGGTTGAAGGCTTACGGCATCGAAGCCAGTGATCTCCGCCAACCATGTTTCCAAATCTGCAAACAAAGATTGATACCCTTTTGCCTGGTCGAGGGGAGCGAAGGGGTGAAGTCCTCCAAACTCGCGCCAAGTCACAGGAATCATTTCGGTGGTGGCGTTGAGTTTCATCGTACAACTCCCCAGCGGGATCATCGCTGTCGTTAATGACAGGTCCTTTGATTCCAGGCTGTGGAGGTACCGCAACATTTCGGTTTCGGAGCGATATTTGTGGAAGGTCTCGTGGCTCAAGAAACCACTGGTCCGAGTAAGGGACTCGTCGAGTTGAAACGCATCGCTCATCGTGTACCGACTGTCTGCACCCAGTATTTGGTAGAGGTCGTTCAGATCTTTATCTGTGACCCGTTCATCCAATGCAATGATGATGTCACTTTCACCGATCTCTCGGATATTGATATTCAGGGCGTTTGCTCGAGCCAACAGTTCAGATCGGTCGCCGGCTACTTGAATCCGAAGTGTGTCAAAGAAGTCATTATGTAAGACAGTATGGCCCGCTTGTAGCGCAGCAGACGCTAAGCGTTTGGTGTAGCCGTGAACGCGTTCCGCGATTGCACGAAGCCCTTCAGGTCCATGCCAAACAGCGTAGGCGCCAGCACAAATGGCCAACAGGACTTGCGCTGTACAAATGTTAGAAGTGGCTCGGTCCCTTCGAATGTGTTGTTCGCGTGTTTGTAGGGCCATTCGCAGTGCCAAATGACCATGCCTGTCGCGAGACACGCCAATGATACGGCCAGGCATTTGACGTTTGTACTTCTCGCTTGTCGCCATGAATGCGGCGTGAGGACCGCCATAGCCAAGGGGTACGCCAAAGCGTTGGCTGTTGCCAACAGCGATGTCTGCACCAAACTCGCCGGGTGGCTTGAGTATGGTGAGCGCAAGAAGATCGGTGGCTGCGGTCACAAGGCCTTTGTGGGCATGAACTCGATCACAGAAGTCGCTCAAGTCCACGACAGAACCATCAGTGGCTGGATATTGAATCAGAGCGCCAAAACAAGCCTGATCGGTATCCAAGGCATGAATGTCGTCGATCACCACATCGATTCCCAATGGCTCGGCTCGTGTCAGCACCACTGCGATTGTTTGTGGATGGCAGTTCGCGTCCACGAGGAAACGGTCACATTTCCCTTTTGTGAGCCGGTGGGCCATGGTCATTGCTTCTGCAGCCGCAGTGGCTTCATCCAGCATGGATGCATTGGCGATCTGCAGTCCGGTTAAGTCCTGAACTGCGGTTTGATAATTCAGAAGTGCTTCTAGGCGGCCCTGAGATATTTCCGCTTGGTATGGCGTATATGCCGTGTACCAGCCGGGGTTCTCCAGGATGTTTCTGAGGATCACGGGTGGCGTGATGGTGTCATGGTATCCGTAGCCAAGGTAGCTGCGAGCAACGACATTTTGATCTGCGATTGCCCGAAGTTTTTCAATGGCACTGAGTTCATCCAAAGCCACAGGAAGATCCAAATTCTGCGGCGTACGGATCGCAGACGGAATTACCTGTTCAATCAGGGCATCCAAGCTTGGAGCATTAACAATGGCAAGCATCTCGTCGATATCACGCGGCGAAGGGCCGTTGTGACGGTTGACGAAGGCATCACGGGGAGGGAGCGTAGTCGACATTCAGCACCTCAAGAAGGGGCCGATCTATTCCGATTGGGCGCACTTGTCGGGTCTTTTTTCCATTAGACAGGATAGGGGTAGCGTCCTGCACCAGTTGCCAACAACAGGAGATACCATGAGTCTACGAAGGACACCGTTTTTCGAGTGCCACCAAGCTGCTTCCGGTCGTTTGATTGATTTTGGCGGTTGGGAGCTTCCGGTGCAGTACACGGGAATCATTGAAGAACACAAGCAGGTTCGAAGTTCTGTTGGACTGTTTGACGTCTCTCATATGGGAGAAGTCTTTTTGCGTGGCCCTTCTGCGCTGAAGGCCGTGCGTCATTTGGTGACCAACAATGTAGACATTCCCAATGGTCACGCCCAATACACGGCCATGTGCAATCACGAAGGAGGGATTGTTGATGATTTGATTGTGTACCGGCTTGCTGATGACGAGGTCCTGATTTGCGTGAACGCTGCGAATCGGGACAAAGATTACAATTGGATCAAGGACAACAATCCCTGTGATGACGTTGAGGTTGTCAACGAATCAGATGATTGGGCCCAGATTGCAATTCAAGGAAGAAATGCTGCAACTATTCTCGATACCTTGACCGATCAGGACCTCTCTGCGGTGGCCTCTTTTGGTGTTGTTCGAGGCACTGTTGCTGGAGTTGAAGGCTGTATTATGGCTCGAACAGGGTACACCGGCGAAGACGGGTTTGAGGTGTTCATTCCGGCTGAAAATGCAGCAGCCGTGTGGCCAGCAATCCTGGATGCTGGCGCCAGTTTTGGCATCCAGCCCATTGGTTTGGGTGCCAGAGATACCCTTCGTTTGGAGGCCAAGTTGATGTTGTATGGGAATGACATCAATGATGACACTTCTCCTTTGGAGGCAGGACTTGGTTGGGTCACCAAGTTCGATAAAGAAGATTTTATCGGTAAGTCAGCGCTTGAAGCGCAGAAAGAAGCTGGATTGACACGCCGTTTGGTGTGTTTGGTGGTCGAAAAACGAATCGCACGTCCTCATTGTCCGATAATGGTGGACGGTGAGGTTGTGGGTGAGGTGACCAGCGGTACGAAGGCCCCAACTGTTGAGGCCAACATTGCGCTTGGTTACGTACCTCGCAGGTTTGCGCGTCCAGGAAACCGGGTACAAATTGATATTCGTGGACGGATTGCGGAAGCGGAAGTTGTTAAGCCACCCTTCTACAAGCGCCCTTACTAAAGAGGACTCACAAATGTCTACTCCATCAGATCTCAAGTACACCAAAAGCCATGAATGGATTCGTATTGAAGGCGACGCCGTTACCGTGGGGATCACATGGTTTGCTCAAGACTCCATGGGAGATGTGGTCCACGTAGAACTTCCTGAAGTGGGTGACTCGGTAGATGCGGGTGCGGCTGTCGTAGAGATTGAGTCCGTGAAGGCGGTTTCTGATGTGTACAGCCCAGTGGGTGGAACCATTGTTGAGGTAAACGAGACCCTTGAAGACAGTCCTGAGACCGTGAATAGTGAGCCTTATGGAGAAGGCTGGTTGTTTAAGGTGAAGGTCGGTCCAACCATCAGTCTTCATGAGTTGATGGGTTCTGGCGAGTATGCTGAACACTGCGGCTAAGGTGTCTCACCACTGAATAGTGGAGCCATCCCAGGCAAAAAATTCTCCGGAGTCGGCGGGTGTAAGTGACCGCATGACTTCACTGAGTCGTTCACAGCTGAACGCGGGTGTGAAGAGTTTGTCTGGCTGTACACGGGCTGTGAAGGGTGCGGACAAGTCGGTGTCCACCGTACCTGGATGAAGTGAAGCTAAAATTAACTCGGGTCGACGATAGCGACTTTCGATGGATGCTGTTTTCATGATCATGTTTTGAGCTGCTTTCGATGCTCGATAGCTGTACCAGCCACCCAGTCTGTTGTCTGCAATGCTGCCCACTCGTGCAGATAGAGTCACAAATATTGCTCTGCCCGTCCGTGGCATGAGAGGAATCAGGTGCTTGACGAGGAGTCCTGTTCCAAGGGCATTGACATCGAAAACAGCGCGCATCCAGTCCAGGTCGAATTCTCTCCAAGTGCGTTCGGGCCGTGCATCATGGCGATGAAGAATCCCCGTGCAGTTGACAATGAGTTTTGGGTTCTGCGACTGTGCCTTTAGATGTTCGGCGAGTGCTGAGATGGACTGTTCATCGGTTACGTCCAAGCTTTGACGATGAACCCTGCCAGTGCATGGTGCTTGGCACCACTCTTCGTTGCGACTGGTCGCAATGATTTTGGTGGTGCTTGTTGTTTGAATAATTGACTCTACAAAAGCTTCTCCGATGCCACCTCTCGCACCAATGATGACAGCCATGTCCAGATCAGAAATACCCACAAAATCGTTCATGTAGTCTCCACAATGAGCCTGGCCATTTCTTGACCACTTCTCCAGGCACCTTCCACTTTGGGATCCGATAGGGCGTCACCGAAAAGCCCCAAATGTCGCTCCCGATCGTACATTGCGGCTGGGCCATTGGAGGGGGATGCCAAGGCATAGAGCCACCGGTGCGCTGTACACTGGTGCGGTTCAATGGTTCCGATGTGGCCGAAGGCTTCGGTCAGTTTTTGAATGATCACTTGGGGGTCCGCATCGACATGTTGTTGGCTCCATTCTGCGGAACCATGGAGGACCCACCGTTCACCATGGGTTCGTTGGGGCTTGCTGCTATCTTTTGCAGCCCAACCGAGTGGGTGGTCTTGGAAATGGATCCCGTCAAACGGAGTGTTGATGGGGGATTCAAGCTCAGCCATCACTGCCCAGCAGGGCGAATAGCTCAGAGATTTTGCGAGTTGATGCGTATGGCTTTCCATTGGCAATAATTCTGCTGCCTGTGGTCCTGGACATGAGACAAGTACCGAATCAAAAGGGCCGTATGACTGTTCCTTGTCGTCTATCAGTATCCATTGGCTCTCAAATGGTTTGATTCTATGTATACGGACACCATATTGAACGTGGAGTTCTTGACTGAATCCGCGACAAAGTGCGCTCATCCTTGGGGAACCGACCCACCGTTTACGTTTTGGGTACCGTTCCGAAAGGGTGCCGTCTTTCCAGTCTGCAAAGCGGCCAGCCCATTCAGTTGCCCATCCTGCGGCTTCCCACTCTATGATCTGTTGTTGGAATGCCCCATGGGAAGCGGTAAAGTATTGTGCCCCATGGTCGAATCGGCTTTCCCCTTTTCTGCGGGTCGACATTCGACCGCCCGGGCCTCTCGACTTATCGAAAATGGTGGCTTCAATATGGTTTTTGAGGAGTCTTGTGGCGCAGCTTATTCCAGACATTCCTGCCCCGATGATGGCGACACGTCTTTCGTTTTCTGACACTTTCACACCCCTGTGTGATTGTACCCTCTAAATGGATGACCTGATTTATATTGAAGGGCGCCCTGAGGTGGATCACTGGGTTTAACTGGGTAGATAGTGATTCTAATTTTCGTTGGCTTGGGGTTGTTTCGGGCCGGCGTATTTGGAGCAATCGGGGAGTTAGGAATGGAACTACAGCTTGTGGCTCATTGTGCGATGGCGGTGGCGGCATGCGTGATTGTCCTGTGGTTGATCAGTGTTCGCATCCAGGATGTGAGTATTGCGGACATATGGTGGGGTCCTGGGTTTGCGTTGATTGTATGGGTGGCTTCTTATGACCAAAGCCCCAACCCTCTGCGTTTTTACCTAACTGCAGGTGTTGTCTCGGCTTGGGGTGTCCGTCTCGGTACCTACCTCTGGAGCCGAAATGTTGGAGGGCCAGAAGACGCTCGATATCAAGCGATGCGTGCCAAGAGGGAAGGGTTTTGGTGGACTTCGTTGTGGACAGTCTTTCTTCTACAAGGTGGACTCCAAGTTCTGATTTCATTGCCTCTGTACGCGGTTGCGCAGTTCAACAATCCTTGGTCTTGGCTGGACATGTTGGGGATTGGGTTGGCGGCATCGGGAGTGCTTATAGAGGCGGTTTCTGACGCACAGTTGGCGCGATTTAAGTCGAATCCAGAAAGCAAAGGCCGCGTAATGGACGAGGGCCTTTGGGGGTGGAGCCGACATCCGAACTATTTCGGAAATGCAACATTGTGGGCCGGCTTGGGGTGTTTGGGGCTGGCAGCTGGTGGACCATGGTGGGTACTGACTGGGCCTGCAATCATGTTGTTTCTGTTGTTGCGAGTGAGCGGTGTTGCGTTGTTAGAGTCGACGATTGTAGAACGAAGACCCGAGTACATTGATTATATTGAAAGGGTGCCAGGATTTTTTCCGCGGCCTCCACGTTCATCAAGTTGAACAAGGGAAGAGTAAGATGTCGAGATTCTTTCGGGCGTTCATTGCAGTAAACGTTGTGATGGTTGTGTTGGATTTGATCTGGCTTGGTATTGTTGCCCAGCCAATCTATAACGAAGCCTTAGGAGCCCTTCGGGCTCAAGAAACCGTTCTAATTGCGGCAGTATTATTCTATCTTCAGTACGTAGTGGTCATTGTGTTTTACGCTGTTCTACCGTCCATCGACTGGCGCCAAGCAGCACGCCGGGGCGCAGGGGTCGGATGGGTTGCATATGCGACGTATGAACTGACCAATTGGGCGGTGATAGAAGGTTGGCCAGCCATTCTTGTCCCGATTGACATTGCTTGGGGTTTGGCATTGACCACACTGGTTGCAACTGCTGGTCGACTGGCCGCTGGACCGCTGGCTATTGACGTTCAGCCAGCAGTGGATTGAGTTTGTGGGTCGTCTTTCTATAGAGCGGTTTCGGCCCCTATGGAGTTCTTGGGGTGGGCTGCCTCAATTGGCGGTCCATCAGTTGGGCTGGTGGGCGTGTGTCATATGGAAAGGCTTGGCGGGTCCAGCTGTGATGGCTGGTTTTCTGGTGGTTCACCTGTATGTTGAACGGAAGTACTGGAAGCGCGAGTTCACGTTGGTTCTTGTTTCTGCAGTTACCGGTTTTTCACTGGATAGTGCATTGGGGATGGCGGGCTTGGTGACCTATGTGGGTGACCAAACTTTGGGTGTGGTACCGCTTTGGTTGATTGCAATCTGGGCCGGCTTTGGGGCTACGATATTGTACAGTCAGGCCGTATTGTTTCAATCTCGTCGTGCCGCATTGCTCACAGGACTTCTGGGCGGTCCAATGGCTTATGCGGGAGGCATAAAGCTGGAGTGTATGGAGGTTGCAGGCATCCTGGGTTTTGTGGGCATAGGACTACTTTGGGCCGTTGCCATGCTGCTGCTGCAATGGATGGGTGCCATTTATACACGGGACCCAAACAAGCGGTGAGTCACCGCTTTACAGTGGGTAGGCAGGTATTTTGACCGCGCTATTCGCTGGTTTCTGTCTGGGCTGCCACTTGTTTGCGCACTTCATCCATGTCCAATTCCGACACTTTTTGTAGAAGTTCATCGAGTGCAGGTGGTGGGAGTGCGCCCGACTGTTGAAAGATTCCAATGCCGTCCCTAAATACAGCAATCATCGGGATGGAACGGACCTGAAACATTCCGGCGACTTCTTGTTGGGCTTCCGTGTCGCATTTGGCAAAAACGACGTCCGGGTGTTTTTCGCTTGCAGCTTCGAATGTTGGCCCAAAGGCACGACAGGGGCCGCACCATTCTGCCCAGAAATCGATAATAAGGGTGCCGCTTTCCTGAATAAGTGATTCAAGGTTGTCTTTTGTGAGTTCAGTGGTGGCCATGTTTGACTCCATAAGTTTGGGATGGTCGAGTATCACCAAGTGTCAGAAGTGACACGCTATCGGTGACATTCAGTTTTTGAGTTTGCTGGGTGGGTTCGGAACTTTGGCTCGTATATCCACGTGCATTCTTGCTCTTGAACAGCACACAAACACCGTACACCCAAAAAATATTTCATCGTTCATTGGGAGGAGTGCGAATTACCAACAGGCGTATTTCACTCATGTCTTCCATGGAATACCGGATTCCTTCGCGCCCCAATCCGCTGTCTTTCACGCCTCCATAGGGCATATGATCGACGCGCCAATTTGGGATGTCGCCAATAATGACACCGCCCACATCAAGGGTGTCCCATGCACGTTGAATCTTATAAATATCGCGAGTAAACACCCCAGCCTGTAAGCCGAACACACTGTCATTTACTTCTTCGAGGGCTTCATCAAAGTCAGTGAAGCTTGAGAGGCAAGCGAGTGGCCCGAAGGCTTCTTTTGCATACGCGTCTGCATCTTTAGGTACCCCTTCCAAAAGGGTGGCTTCCAGCATTGAACCCTCACGGCTTCCACCGCATAGCAGAGTGGCCCCTTGATGTATTGCTTCATTGATCCAGGAGTGAAGACGAGATGCTTCTTTGATTGAAATCATCGGACCAATGAATGTGTCTGGCTGCTTTGGGTCACCCATCTTTAGCGCTCGGGTGGCAGCAACAAAGCGATCGCGGGTTTCAGTGTATCGGGATTCATGAATTAATACGCGCTGAACGCCAATACAGCTTTGACCAGACTGGTAAAAGGCACCCACGATCAAGCGGGGGATCACATCATCCAGGTCTGCATCTTGGTCCACGATACATGCTGCATTTCCTCCAAGCTCAAGAACAACCTTCTTCTTGCCTGCCTTTGATTTGAGCGCCCAGCCTACTTCAGGGGATCCCGTAAAGCTGAGCAGTTTGAGCCGTTCATCTGTTGTGAACAGATCTGCACCATCTCGATTGCACGGAAGAATGGAAAATGCGCCCTTGGGGAGATCGGTTTCGGCAAGGATCTCGCCAATCATGAGTGCGCCAATCGGGGTCATGCTGGCAGGCTTCAAAACGAATGGGCATCCCGCGGCGATGGCGGGTGCAATTTTATGGGCAGCAAGGTTGAGTGGAAAGTTGAATGGGGCGATGAAGCTGCATGGGCCAATCGGCACTCGTTTCCACATTCCGCTGTAGCCTTCCGCTCTTGCGGAGATGGCCATTTCCATTACTTCCCCGGTCATTCGGACCGATTCCTCGGCTGCATATCGAAATGTGTCGACGAGGCGCGTGACTTCTCCACGGGCATCTTTGATGGGTTTTCCAGATTCAATACAAAGGATGTCAGCGAATTCGTCGAAACGTGTTTGGAATCGGTGGACGCAGTGATTCAATATCGATTGGCGCTTGTGGGCGGGCAGGCGGCGCATTTCATCACACGCATGATGTGCGGCTGTAATGGCAGATTCGATGGCTGTGGCATCGGCCATTGCAACCCGAGATACAACCTCTCCAGTGTATTTATCGGTGATCGCCAAATCCATGTTTGGTTGACAGGCTTCGTTGGCGAGAAAGTATGGATAGTGCGATTGAATCATTGTCATGCTTGGCGGGTNCTCGTTGGGTGATGTGTCCATCACCGTATGGCAGTGCCGCTACCTTGGGTAGGGGCCGGCAGAATGTTTGAGAAATGGCGTATATTTGTGGGCAACGAGGGTGTGATGTTCTCAGCTTTTATGTTGTTGCTTGTTTCCTGTTCTCCGAAGGATTTTGTGGATGAGCCGCCCTCCACACCACTCTTAGGGGAGCAGGTCTTGGTGACTCCTGGTCCGGGTATGCCCGTAGAGGCTGAAAGTATGCCTTCCAACAATAATCTTGATGTTGTGTGGCACAACGATCGGGTTTTCTACGCCTTTCGGACCGCACCGGATCATTTCGCGAGCGAACAGACACGTCTCCATGTTGTGTCCAGTGTGGACCAAGTGGATTGGGAGCATGAGGTCACCGTTCACAGGGATACCGATGTGCGGGAGCCTCGGTTTCTTTCGTTGGGTGACAAACTCTTTTTATATTTTGCGGTTTTGGGTACGGACCCCTTTGCTTTTGAGCCTCAGGGGACAATGGTTTCAGTCTACGAAGAAGGGGTCTGGTCAGAGCCGGTTTGGATGTCCGACGACAACTTGATTCCTTGGAGGACGCGCATGGTGGACGGTGTCGCCACCATGATTGGCTATGTGGGTGGGGATGAAATCTATGATCTGGAAGGGTATCCCGCGATTGAAGTGAAGTGGATGACCAGTCCTGATGGTTTGAACTGGACTGGGCATACGGTATGGACGGGCGGAGGAAGCGAGACGGACTTTGCGTTTGAGGCGAGTGGCCGCCTTGTGGCTGTGGTCCGAAATGAGGCGGGCGATTCAGAAGGCTTTGGCAGTCTGATTTGTTCAGCAGAACCCGACTCTTTACTGGAATGGGAGTGTCGTCATGACCCACGGAAATATGACAGCCCTTTGGTGTTCGCACACGATGGGGAAATCTGGCTTATTGGTCGCAGGAATGTGACCGAAACCGGCCATTTTGATCTGGGTCTAGATGATTTGAGTCATGACACACAGTTTTTGAACTACAGCGCTGAATATTGGCAGACCCCAAAACGGTGTAGCCTTTGGCGAGTGGATGGCGACACGCTTCTGGTCGACCATGTGCTGGACCTTCCAAGTAAGGGCGACACATGTTTCGCCAGCATTCTTCCTGTAGGCGAGAAGTCCTACGAAATTTACAACTATTCATCGGACCCGGATGGGCCAGATGTTTCCTGGTTTGAGGGACAGCGGGGGAACACCAATATTTACCGTCAGCGGCTGACTTTTCCGTGAACCAGATTCCTGGCATCAGGAAGGTAGAATAGCGAGTGTTCTTATTTCTACTCGAGTCCGCCTGATATGAGTGTGGAATGCCGAGCTGTTCACGGGTTTTCCCATTTTGATTCGGTTAGTCCGGAGAAGTGTTTATGAAGATGATTACCTGTGACTATTTCCATTTGAGAGCGATATGCAGCTCCTGTTTTTATTGATGAGTAGTACTGCATTTGCTTGGACTGCGTCCATGGATGCGGACAACTGGTATGTGGTCAATGACACGGTGATGGGTGGCGTTTCCCAGTCGGATGTTGACACGCGAAAAGAGGGCGGTGTTTTGTTCAATGGCACCCTTTCTCTGGAAAACAATGGCGGTTTCACCTCTGCACGTACCGAGGAGGTTCCCGCAGATTGGGAAAATGTTTCAGCGTTGAAGTTTCGGATTGTCGGCGATGGGCGGAACTACATTGCTACCGTTCGTACGCAGCGCCGAGAAATGCGAAGAATTTATTATCGACAGCCATTCTCAACCAAGGCTGGAGAGGAACAAGAAATCGTTTTACCGATCGGTGATTTCGAAGCCTATGCCTTTGGCCGACGGGTTCCATCCTCGCCCACGCTCTCTATGTTGAAGGGGCAAATCGGCTCCGTGGGCGTGATGCTCGCGGACAAAAAGCCGGGGCGGTTTTCATTGGCTCTGTTGGAGGTCACGGGTGTCGAAGGTGAGGGCAAGTCAGAGGACGCCAGCCCGCTTCGCGCCCGTTCCGTCTCGTACGTGTTTCAGGAAGCCATTGAACGGGGTGTTCCACTTTTTAATGGTGGAGAACCAGAACGCTGTGCAGATATTTACAGCACAGCCATCGTGAATGTTTTGCTGCTGGTGCCTGAAAAGATGAGCGGCCAAGATCGGCTGCTGTTGAAAAACGCACTCAACAAATCACGAAGGGCTGAAACTCAAGAAGAGCGCGCATGGATTTTGAGGCGTGCCATGGACGGCGTCATTCTAAATACATCCACAAACTGATGAGGATTTGCCTCTTCTAAGTGTTTGCAGATGGGTCAGGAATTGCGCATGCATTCCCGTCAGGCTCGCATCGACCCGTGAGCTTGAGTCGGTTTTTGGCGAAGGTTTGGTATGCCGCATCACTAAGTTGCCTTAAACCAGGCCAACGTGTTGGGGCCGTGAGCCACCCAAGTCCCACGGCGCCATACAGTTGCCGGAATACTTCCACTCCAGTGACGATCGTTCCGTCGGGTAAACGCCCGTGAATTTCATCCATGAGCGTGTTGTAATCCAGGCCTGTTGTTTCTTCTGCATTGAAGTCTGCAGGGCTGATGTCGGTAAAGCGCAGGTTGTTTTTTTTCCGATCNAGGCGTTGCAACATGGTGATTTCACGCATGCATAGCGGNCAATCNCCATCGTAAAAGACTTCAAACATCCATTTGTTGGTTGCATCCATATCGGCCTCNCCTTGTATACATTTTATAGCCTNCNNATANGGCNTTTAGGGTNTTTTTTNTAAGAATGTTTAGNGCTGCATTAGGTGTTGTCGANTTGGGGGTGNGCGGCCAGNTATCGGGCGAAATCACNCATGATCCAAGAGTGGAAAACAGCCTGACTGACCCGGTAGATCCACCAATGCAGCCGAGGGATAAATTCGTGGACGGCAACGATAA
>PALY01000048.1 GCA_002707085.1 Deltaproteobacteria bacterium | reverse complement strand
GACGCGGACGCGGACGATACCGGAACAGGGCCAGATGCGGACGCGGACGCTGATGCCGACGCGGACGCTGATGCCGATGCCGATGCCGACGCGGACGCTGATGCCGATGCCGACGCGGACGCTGATGCCGATGCCGATGCCGATGCCGATGCCGATGCGGACGACCCGATTACGGACGTCGATGGCGATGGCTTTGAAGAATCAGAAGACTGCGATGACACCGATGCCTCGGTTTACCCTGGGGCTACAGACACCTGGTACGACGGTGTAGACTCCGACTGCGAGGGAGACGACGACTACGATGCCGACGGAGACGGCTACGCATCTGCTGACTACACAGGTGATGATTGCGATGATTCCGACCGTACCGTGTATCCAGGGGCAACCGACTCCTGGTACGACGGCGTAGACTCTGATTGCGAGGGAGATGACGACTTCGACGCCGATGGTGATGGATATGCATCCGATGACCACGGCGGCACCGACTACGATGATTCTGACCCCAGTGTACACACGGCGCCTGCTGGCCCGATTGAGTATTATTACTGGATAGGATCGCCTCAGTCTTACATCGTGCCTTCCGGAGTATTCTCCGTCACAATCAACGCATGGGGAGCCGGTGGTGGCGCTGGAACGAATTCAAGCGCCTATGCCAACTACGGTGGCGGTGGTGCCTTCGTTGAAACAACGGTTGCAGTCACTCCAGGTGATGTCCTTACCGTTCGTCCAGGTCAGGCTGGTCCCACACCCGGCGGTGGTGGCGGTGCGTCCATCGTGCAGTGGTCTGATGCCTCCTATATCTTGATCGCCGCCGCGGGTGGCGGAGGAGGGTCCGACGGTGGAAGCGGAGCGGAGGGCGGACATGCCCACGGTGGCGCTGGTGGTGCAGCCACAGGCCTTGATGGTTCTGGTATGTACGCTCCAACGCAGGGCTACGCGGATGAAGGTACCGGCGGCAGTTCATCGGCCGGCGGACTCGGCGGTACAGCGGAGCGATGGATTGCTGGTGGAGAAGAATACGGTGGTGCCGAGTGTGATGGAAGCGATGGCTCCTACGGCACTGGTGGCCAAGGTGCGGGCGGAGGTTGGTCTTGCTCGTTGTCCACTGCTGCTTCCTATGATGCTGCTGGAACCGGCAAATCCAATGGCGGCGGCGGTGGCGGCGGAAGTGGTCTGTACGGCGGCGGCGGCGGCGGCGGCGTCTGGACCTATCTGGGCGCCGGTGGTGGTGGCGGCTCCAGCTATTACCCTGGCGGGACTGCAGCGAATGGATCAGGGGCCACACCTGGTGGTACCGGAGACAGTTTGTACGATGGAAGCGCTGGACAAGGCGGAACTCCAGGAGATTGGCCTACGACGCCTTCAACGGCTGGCGAGGGCGGCTTGGTGGTCATCACATATTAGTGGTGGCCATACCGAAACCCGTCTTTCCACCCGCAGTGGAATGGCTCAAATCAGTTTGGAGCAGAGTTCTTCGTCCATGCCCTTGGCAGAGATCAAGATGGCACCACACCCGTCTACGGTCACGACCAACGCCGCCTCAGCGCCGCGAAAACGCTCTGACCCTGTAGTCGATGACGCATCGGTCATGCCCCAAACAAGGGCGAATCCAGCATCGTAGTCGCTCACGCCTGAATCAAAACAAGAACGAATTGCCGACTCCGAAATCGGTTGCACCGTCCGCTTGCCCAGCAAACCCGGCTGTAAAACAACAAGACCAGCACCTGGCTGGCTCCCGATTTCCGCACCCGCATCGACCCACCATTGCAGCCATTCTTTGAGTGGCTCACCATCGTCCATAAGGTGCTGTTGTTCACTGTTGATTTGGCCCACATCGATGAGCCAGCCCACAGCCTTTAGATTCTGTGGTAATCCGAGAGTACGGGCAATTTTTCGATGAAGCTGTTCCACCACATCGGATGACATCTCACACAAGGGCAGACTCATCTACCGAACATCCACTGCCCAAGACGTGAACCGGCCATATACCCACCAATGCCACCAGCGACTGCACCGACACCGCCGCCAATGGCTGCACCCAACGGGCCTGCAAACGCGCCTATGGCACCACCAGCCATTCCTCCGCCTTTCGCGCCCGCGTAGGCCCCTGCCCATCCGCCTGCAATTCGGCCTCCCGTTTCAATGGTGTTGTCCCATTCCCCCGTCTGACGGCTCTCATTGGCATTCGATGCGAGGTCATAAGCGTCCATACCCGCCCCCAGCACCGCAGCTCCTCGGGCCAACGGACGCATTGTCCTCAAAGCCGCACCCGTTCGTGCAGCTGCTGGAGAAGCCAATGCGTGGTCGGTGTGACCAAAAGCTTTGGCTGCACCCTTCTGGTTCCAGTGCCAATTGGTCTGTCCACCCGTCTTCACATTGGGTCCATGGTCCAGCCTAAGCCCCTTCCATTTCGATCCTGTTCCTTGCTGTGAAAAATAGGCCTGGCTCGTGCTGCCCTTGTACTCCGGATACCGAAAGCTCAAATCATAGCGATTGCTGGTACCGGGTGCGCCGCCTGGGTAATCGCGAAGCAGTGGGTAGGAGAGTTCTTGATACAAACCACCAGCCATCCCACTTTTTGCCCATTCCGGTACATCCAACCCAGGCCCTTGCTGCGGACCCTGCTGTTCAAGCGCGCCCAACTCAATGGCCGACGCCTCATCGAGCTTCAAGCCTGGGGAACCCTCGAGCAGTTGGCGCTGTAAGAAGTCATTGCTGTCCCACGCTGCCTCCGTCTGACCCGACGAAGCCGTGGTTGTTCCACCACTGCTCCCACCAGTCTGACCAGGTCTTCGTGTCTTCTCACTCATCGTGTCGCGCCAAACTCCCGTCTCCAATCTATGTACATTGTGCCTTCTGCCAACCCTTTAGGGCAGACATAAAAAGATTAATTTAGGCTGCACTAGCGGAACCATTTTGACATGGCCCTACCGCTCAAGACGCATCTGACAACGTCAAGCAGGTAGAAAACAAAGTACAAATACGCTTGAAACCATTGTTACAGGCGGACTATTAGAGTCTGGATACGCTTTATCAGAAAGCCTAAACACGTACCGATATGATCGCAGCTCCATCCCCTAAGACGCGTTCATAAGCATACTCAACACTTGCCTTTGTCTCATCGATTTGGCCTGAGATGACAAACCCAACGCCATCAACAGCGAGCAATTGTCGCTCAGCAACTGTGCTGAATCCCATACGGATGGTCTCCCGGATCTCTATTCAAAGTATTTTCCTTGTACAGAAGTCGCTGTTTCTGGAAGCAGAGTCACCATGTGAACGAACAGGCTGCCCCCCACATCGTAAACCCCAAACCAAGTGTTAAGGTGGGCGCATGAAGGACCCATCTCTTCCCGCACGCCGCGCATTTTTATCCGCCCGTTGGGAGCGCTTGTGCCTGGTGACCTATGCGGTCGACCCCGCACGACTCGAGCCGCTTTTACCTCCAGACCTTCAGTTGGACACTCGTGATGGAAAAGCCTTCGTCAGTCTGGTGGCATTCGATTTTCTGGATACCCGAGTCTTGGGTGTCCCATGGCCTGGATACCGCAATTTTCCAGAAGTGAACCTCCGCTTTTACGTGCGTCACGGCGATCAAAGAGGTGTCGTGTTCATTCGTGAGTATGTACCCAAGAAACTCATCGCTTGGCTTGCACGCGGCCTGTACAACGAGCCTTATAAAGCCGCACCCATGCGCTCGACGTGGTCCGAAAACGAACAAGGCGCAGAGATTGCTCACGAGTTGATTGTCGGTGGGCAGGCACACACCCTGAAGATGAGTTTAGGCGCCACAGCCACGACTCCACCAGAGGACAGCACCGCACACTTCTTCAAGGAACACAGTTGGGGGTTTGGGCACTCTCATCGAGGAAATTTACTGCGTTACGAAGTGTGGCACCCCATATGGCAAACACGGTCCGTGGAGTCATTGGATCTGCAATGGGACTTTGGCTGTGTATACGGTCCGGAATGGTCAGACCTAAACGAATCAACCCCGTACCATACGGCATTTGCATTGGGTTCCGAGATCCGAGTTTATCCAAAAACCCTCCCGATCTAAGTACACAGCCAACATGGTGAACGGGGCTTCGTTGAACACTTCGGTGTTTCTGTGTGACAAATTGCACCACATCCGTTATCTACTCACGAGTCGAATAAAGGAGTAGAATCACATGAAACACTGGACCAGACGCTCTTTTATTTCTTCAGCCATCAAAGGAATCCCAGCGGCAACGCTCGTAAGCGCTGGATGCGCACCATCTAAAGATGAAGATTTAGATGCACCAGAAGGGACTTCTACAGCCCAAGACACTGGGAGTGCAGCGGCGGACGATACGGGCGAGTCCTTTGAAGACACCGGAGACGGGAGCGACTCTGGCTCCACTGACGTACCACCCGCACTGGCAGATACCGGACCAGAACTGGAAAACCGCTGGCCCACTTCCCTGACAGAGGCAGAACAAACCGACCTGGACGTGAACCTACATGTTCTGAGCGGCACTCTCCCTTCAGACATGACTGGACATGCCTTTACGACCTACCCACACCCAATGGACGATGACAGTCCTCAGTTTATTGGCGACGGAATGGTCGTNCGTCTTGACTTTGAACCCGATCGTGTGGGNCTTTTCCGGCAAAACGTACGCACACCATGTTTCTACGCTGACCAGGCCACTCGCGGTACCGAGTATGAATTCCAGCCCAGTGGAATGGCCCGCATCTCCTTGAGCCTTGGATCCAGAAACTCACTCAATACCAATTTCCTGGTGATGGATGATCGATTGTTTCTGGCCTACGACGGGGGCCGCCCATGGGAAATCGACCCTGTCACTCTACAGCCAGTCACACCCGTTGGTGCTTTTGATGAATGGACCAGTATGGTCCCCTCCTGGATTGGCTGGCTGCGCCCTTGGCCCTTCCCCGTCGTATTGACATGTGCCCACCCAGTTCGAGAGCCTCGGACTGGAGAAATGTATACGATCAACTTTGGTATGAACGCAGCAATCCTCGCACCGTTCACCCGTCTGATCCGATGGGACGGCAATGGGGCATTGCAGTCATGGAACTTGGTCGACGAAGAGGGCAACAACGTTGAAATCGTGCAATCAGCGCACCAAATCGCAGTGACTGAGGATTACATCGTCTTTATCGACATCGCCCTCCGAATGGAGTGGGAAGACACACTTGGTCTCGGCACGACAAGAGCGCAGATTCCCGATGCCACCATCTGGGTCGCACGTCGCACGGATATTCATGCAGGCAATACAAATGTGGTCTGTAAGGAAATCATCGTACCTCGTGAAAGCACTCATTTTCAGGTGGATTACCTCAACCCTGATGGAAAAATCACCCTCTACATCTCGCACAACTGCGCCACGGATCCTTCAGAGTTTCTTGCATCAGATGACATCAACCCGCTGACCCATCGGCCCGTACGAGCAGACATGGTCGGCTTTTTCGCCAGCGGTACCGATGCATGCGCACTCGGCCGGTATGTGATCGACGTAGAATCTAAAGCGATCTTGGACTCTGACGTGCTGTACGACGATGAATGCATGATGAGTACAGCCGCACTGTACACCCACAAAGAGATGGACGTGCGGGATGTATACGAAAACGTGTACTGGCTCAGTCTGGGATACAGCGAAGAGTTGCGTTTAGACCGTTTAGAAGAACTGTACGCCGACTACCCATATCGACGCTTCGACATTGCCGATCTTCCAAGAGAAACCCTGCCCGGCGTCCTGTTNAGGGTGTACCAGCCCACAATGGAAATCGAAGACAAGTACGCCTTTCCAAACGGCAGGCTGCCCATCTCACCGCAGTTCGTGCCGCGTGAAGGCTCGGCAAGCGACACCGATGGCTACATTGTCACCTGGGTATGTAGCGATGACACAGCAACTGAATCGTCCTCCGGAGACGAACTGTGGATCTTCGATGCTGCCAATCTCGCCCAAGGTCCACTTGCCCGCCTGGGACACCCTGACCTCGACATTCCATTCACACTTCATACCGCATGGATGCCCAGCATTGGTCCGCGAACTTCAACGTACCAAGTCCCTCTTCGAGATGACATCGGAAATGCTGTATCGCGACTCAACGCTGAACTTCGGGTCATGTTTGAAACCGAAGTGTACCCATACTTCGACTAAGAACACCTGGGTTACCTGAACAACCAATTGGCCCGCTCCGTTGGCTCTGCTTGTCCACTCATCTCGACTTTTCCTGTTCGCATTGAATGGGTCAAAACGGTGAAGTTCAACCCACAAAGCCTGCGTCCGGATTAGCTGAAAGCACACCAAACTTCTCACTGGAAGGCACACCTCATGTTTGAGATAACTCTCGTTCTAGGACTCTTGGTCATCGGCTGGATTGCGGCCTGCGCACTGCTTTCTTCCAGACACCCCGAACCCATTTGGGACTGGGAGAATATCGACACTTCCGACATCTCCTTCCCCAAGAACTTCCTTTGGGGTTCTGCCACAGCAGCACACCAAGTCGATGGAGGGAACACCAACAACAACTGGGCGAGATGGGAAGACTCTTTCAACGAGAAAGGTGAACCTCGCATTCACAATGGCGACCGTGCGGGAAATGCCGCTGAACATTGGGAACGCTACCCAGAAGACATTCAACTCATGCGCGATGAACTGGGCCTAAACAGCTATCGATTCAGCATCGAATGGAGTCGAGTCGAACCCGAAGAGGGCCGCTTCGATGAAGAGGTCATCCTTCACTACCACGACATGATCGACAAACTGATCGAAGCCGGTGTTGCTCCAATGATCACGCTGCACCACTTCACCAATCCATTGTGGTTTGAAGACAAAGGTGGATTCGAGCCAGAAGAAAACATTGCATTGTTTGTCCGGTTCTCAAAACGCATGTTTGAAGAGTACGGAAGCAAGGTCGAGCGCTGGTGTACGATCAACGAATGTGGACCCTATGCGGTGATGGGCTATGGCCTGGGCGTCTTCCCCCCTGGCGTGAAAAACATCCAGAGAATGGCCGTGGTTTTGTACCACCTGATGCGTGCGCANACCGCAGTCTACGACATGATCAAAGCCATGCCAGGCGGNGACAAAGTCCANGTNGGTTTGGTCAAAAACATCTTCCAATTCGATCCGCTGCATCGGTGGAATCTCTTTCACTGGATTCTCTGCCGGGTCTTGCATGGCGCGTACAACGAAAGCATCCTTGGCTACCTTGAAACCGGCACCTTCCGCTGCAAGGTCCCCACCCAGGCCAATTTTGTCCGAGAACATCCTGAGGATGTGGGAAAAACCGACTTNATTGGCCTCAACTACTACGCCAACCTCATTCTCTCTCTGTTCATGAAGAGAGAACCACCATTTGAACCCCATGCGCGGAAAGGACAGTTTCTTACCGACATGCCCTACGCCGTATACGCAGAAGGTTTCTACCGTGCACTCATCCGACTGAAGCCGCTGGGTGTACCCGTCATCGTCACGGAAAATGGCATCGCCGACGACAAAGACGACAAACGAGCATTGTGGATCGAACGGTACATCTACGCCATGAGTGAAGCCATCAAAGATGGAGTGGATGTGCAGGGCTACCACTACTGGTCACTGATGGACAACTTTGAATGGGCAGAAGGATGGCAAATGTCATTTGGCCTGTACAAAGTCGACCGTGAAACCCAAAGTCGAACACTGCGTGAAGGCTCCCTTGCCTACAGGGACATCATTGAGGCACATAAAAATGGAAACTAAAACAGCCATCATTATCCTCGCGGCAGGACAAGGAAAGCGCATGCGCTCAAACCTTCCAAAGCCGCTGGTACCCGTCGCTGGAAGACCCATCATCGATCATCTGATTGATGCGGTACGTGCAGCAAAGGTATCTACCATTTCAGTCGTGGTGGGCCACCAGGCGGAGCGTATGCGATCGCATTTGGACGACACCGTACATACCCCTCTGCAATCGGTGAGAAATGGAACCGCACACGCTGTCGATGTTGCCCGCGACACCGTGTCAGAGGCCGATGAAGTGTTTGTTTTTGTGGGCGATAGTCCGCTCATCTCCACAGCATCGATTGATAAGCTCCAAAAGGCCCATCGAGAAACCGGAGCGGCGTGTTCGTTTCTGACGGCAGACTTCGCCCAGCATTACCCCTACGCTCGTGTCATTCGCGACCCACAAGGAAGTGTGACAGCCGTCATCGAAGAGCGTGACTGCACACCAGAACAAACTGAAATTACCGAGTACCTAACTTCTCATTTCCTATTTGATGCTGCTGCACTTTGGTCCGTATTGGATCGAATTGAAACTCACCCCGTGACTGGCGAGCGCTACCTCACCGATGCCATTGGACTCTTGCTCAAAGAAGGTGCGCGTGTCGAAGCTGTATCCATTGAAGATTGGCGTGAATTGGTCGGACTGAACACTCCAGAAGATGTGGCCTGGGCGGAAACGGTAATCGCCAGTGTCTGAACTCCCTCCGATAGCGCAAGTGTGCGCACACGAGTTCCAGAACCACATGTCGGCAAAGCCCAGCCTGATCTCTTGGGCGCCTGGACGAATCAACTTGATCGGAGGCCACACCGACTACAATGGTGGTTTGGCTCTGCCGGGTGCGATTAACCGCTGGATAGCCGTGGCAATTAGACCCAGAAGTGATCGGACCATCCGAGTGCGCAGCCTCGACTTTGGTGGAGAACTGGTTCGGGACCTCGATAATCTGGGTGANTCTGAAGTTTCCTGGCAAAAATTCGTTTTGGGCTGTTTGACTGTTTTTGGTTCCAAACACCCGCTTTCGTCTGGCTTTGACGCTGTGTTTGCTGGCGACGTTCCACATGGAGCAGGACTTTCATCCTCGGCAGCCCTCAGCATCGCCTGGATGACCATGCTTCGCGGATGGACCGGCACATCGATCACAGATCTTGAACTCACTCAATACGCCCAGCAAGTCGAACACCAATTTTTGGGTGTGAAGTGTGGATTGTTGGACCAAATCGGTTCACTGATGGCCCGCCCCAACCAAGTGATGCTTGTGGACTTTCAGCATCTCAATGTCACTCCAGTCGATATTCGACTCCAAGACGTATCTTGGGTGGTCCTTCACAGCGGAGTGCGTCGAGAGCTTTCATCCAGCGCATACCTCGATCGCGTACAGGAATGTGCAGAAGGACTCTCCAAAGTCCAAGATAGATTTCCAGACGTGACCCACATGCGGGACATTACCCCTCACATGCTGGAAAGTGGCGATGTCTATACACGCAGACTTCGACACATCTTGTCCGAAAATATGCGGGTTCTTCGCGCGGTAGAAGCCATTCAAACAGGCGACGCCTCTGCGCTGGGGGCCGTTCTTTCACAAGCCCACCAAAGCCTCCGTGACGACTACGAAGTGAGCTGTTCCCAATTGGATTTGCTCGTCGAACAAGCACTTTCACACCCGGGCTGTTTCGGGGCTCGAATGGTGGGAGGCGGCTTCGGCGGCTGTACCCTCAATCTCGTCCGCTCCACTGACACACAAGAATTCATCGATTCGGTTTTACACGAATACCGAATCCAAGTGGACGAAGTCCCTCGATCCTTCACTTTTGACCTTGTCGGCGGGGCCAAATTTAGCGCTTTTCAGCCTCTCGCTTGACCCAAGCGGTGCCTTCAGACAAGGCGTCACGGGTCATGTAGTTTACGAGGAAACCGGGAACACCTTTGATCTTGATGCTGTTGGAGTGTTCAAGGCGTGTCACGCCCGGAAGCTCTGGCACAGGATCTACCCGCCAATAGCCAACCAAATCATCTACATCACTCTTGCGATCATAATCCAAGGTCCACGACATATAGCCCTGGTCCTTGTGAACAGCATTTTTTGTAAATACTGTAGATTTGAAGCCAAATATTGACGTTTGCATGTCGATGTAAATCTCAGAACCTTCCCGCTTGTACACCGAGCAATGAACGACGTTGGCGACCCAATCCTTGTAGCGATGGTAGGACAAGATGGTCTGCCATATGACCGCAGGACTGGCCTTGATGTATTGAACAGCGATTCCAGACCCCCCATCGGAACCCTTGGTATGGCGCTCAATGTGTTTTCCAGCCGAAAGCTTGGCCTTTTCACTGGCTGTCAGCACCACCGGGGTGGGACTTGAAGTGATCGGAGTTAGGATTCCACGATGTCCTTGAGGCTGGTCGGAATCCGCCGCAACGGCACCCTGAGTACCCAATAAAACAGAAGCGATGAAGGTGATGAAAACAAATAGAGACAAGCGCATTGGTATTTCCCCACGGAAGACCCAAAAATACCGCGAATCTTTTTCTGGACAAGCACCCAAGTCAGAATGTCACACCAACGTGATGAAGTGCAGCACACTCGCAGTCATTGGATCGCTTTGGTTCGTTGGATGCGGAGGCTCCAAGGACGGCCTTGAAGCTTCCGATACGGCCTTGACCCACGAATGCGATTCCAGCACCAGTACCACCACGTGGGAGGACAACACCCTCCACCATGAACAACCTCATTGTGCATCGCTAAAGCTGTCGACAACCATCCTTGGCGAGGGAGAACTCTCGGTAGAATTTGTCGAAGCAGATGGAGCCTGGGAGCCGCACATCACGGCCGCCAGTGACGCCGTGTTTAACGGCCTGATCCTATCGGGAGAATACGAGCAGGCTGGAAGCACAGATGGTGTCCTGTGGCGACAAGGGTATCAATCATGGTCTTACTCGGGTGTCACGTCACTCTCCCCCCTCACCCTTGACGAAGAGGGTGTCCCCCTTGTGGGTGGCGATGGAGATGCCATCACAGTCAAAGATGAACTGGACGGTACTTCGTGGTGGGTCGGTGCAGTTGGACGTCCAGATGGAGCATCCATTTTGCTGGGGGCCGTAGGCGCCCTCAAGACACGGTTTTTCGTTGCATTCGACGACAATCAGGCATGGGCGGTATGGGGGCACAGAGGAGACCGGATCCAGATCGAAGCTGGCCAGACCATCGTTCTTGACCCCTTATGGCTCGACTCCGGATCAGACGCACAGACCTTGTACGAAGAGTACGCCAACGCCACGACAGCGAAACTTTCCTCCCGAGGACTCGATCAGCGCCCCCCTTCTGGATGGGCCACCTGGTACCACTTCTTTGAGGACATCTCAGAAGCAGAGGTGCGCGAAAACCTGGCCTATGCTCAATCCATCGAATCCAGCGAAGAAGTGGAGTCGNTGGCCGTCTTTCAAATCGATGATGGTTGGCAACGACTTTGGGGGGACTGGACTGCAGGCGATGACTTTCCGTCAGGGATGCCAGCCCTGGCAGCAGATATTGCGGCAGCCGGGTTCACTCCTGGATTGTGGATGGCCCCTTTTTATGTCGATCGAAGTACAGACACATACACTTCAAATCCAGATTGGTGGGTTCAAAAATCCAATGGTGAAGAAGTACGCTTCACCAACCTGAACACCGGCGACTATGCACTCCTGGATGTGACTCACGCAGAGGCCGCTTCATGGCTTTCGAACCAAATAGAATCCAAAGTCAGTCAAGGATGGACATACCTCAAACTCGACTTTCTCTATGCAGGAGCAGAAGTGGGCATTCGACAGTCCGATGTGACCGGTATCGAAGCCTTTCATATCGGCATGCAGATCATCCGAGAAGCGGCGGGTGATGCCTGGATCCTGGCCTGTGGCGCCCCCTTCCTGCCATCTGTTGGCTACGCTGAGTCCTTCCGGACGGGTGCCGACATCGCGTTTGGATTTGACCGTGTACCCAAGCTTGCGTATTTGCGGTGGGCAGGCCGGTCCACTGCTGCACGAGGATGGAGCAATGGTCGTTGGTGGTGGATTGATCCAGACCAACTCTTGGTCCGGCCTCCTTTTAGCGATGATGAAGCCACCGGTGCCGTTGTCGCCAATGCAGTATCGGGTGGTACCTGGATGCTTGGCGACAATCTGCCCGACCTTTCTTCTGAACGCTTACACCTCGCCATACAAGCAGACCTCATGGCACTCCGAGGACAAACCGTACGACCCAGGATGCCCCTCGACTTCGTTTCAGGCATTGATCCTGGGCCGCCTTTTGAATGGGCCAACCCCAACGATACCGTGCCTTTGATATGGGATTTTGAGGACGGAACCATAGCGTTACTCAACCTAAGCGATGAACATGTAGAAATCGAAATCGCTGGAGGCACTGAACTGCTTGGCGGAGATGTGTCAGGTGTAACCACCCGTACGCTTGCACCCGGTTCAGGAGAAATCTGGGTACAATAGCCACACCTGGTTGAGGACCGAGACTTCTGTACGATGAAAATGTCCTCGATTCTGGCCACAGGGAGACTGGATGAGACCTGCAACACTTTCGCTTTTCATTCTGACATTGGCCATGGGCTGCGAACCGACCGACGATGACAAGTCGAATACAGATTTTGAGGCGGATGCAGACGCGGATGCAGACGCAGACGCAGACGCGGACGCAGATGCGGACGCAGATTCAGATGCAGATGCGGACGCCGATGCGGACGCAGATGCAGATGCAGATGCAGATGCAGATGCAGATGCAGATGCAGAT
>PALY01000047.1 GCA_002707085.1 Deltaproteobacteria bacterium | reverse complement strand
GGACTTTTCTTCTGTCCAACAGTTGTACTGTAATGGTTCTTGTTCGTGGGCTGGCGGTTCCAGTTGTGATGATGCTGATGCTGACATTCTCTGCAAGCTATTGACCGATAATCCGTTATCAACGGCCATCTCTTGGACGGCGACCACAGCGTTGTCGGAACCTGGGTTTTCGTGTCCTGGATACGGAGGAGTCATCACGACGGACCGAGGATATTCTGGTGCAGTACACTACCAGGACACATCCATTCGGGACAACCATGGTGCTGGGTCTGTAGTTGCTTACCCAGTGTGTACCGATCCATGATTGACCAGTGCTATTCTGTAGTTCGAGGAAAAGTGTAATGAGAATATTTGCGCTGGTGTTGGTGTGTGCGATTGTTGGGTGTTCGGGAGGAGAAAAAACCTCTGATTCCGATCGCGATGATGTGAATGAAGATGTTGACCGTGATCCGACAACCGACGACACAGGCTCTACAGAAGCAAACTCAGATGACACAAGCACCAGTGATGCGGATGGAGACGATACGGGTTCGACGGATCCCGTTGATACCGGCGAACCCCTTGTTGATAACGATGGGGACGGCTTTACCAGCGATGTGGACTGCAACGATGACAACTTCCGAATTTTTCCAGGTGCTGCAGAGGTATGCAACCTGAAAGATGACGACTGCGACGGTGTTGTAGACGACGATCNGATTGATGGTACGCCTGCATATTTGGATATGGATGGGGATGGATATGGAGACCCAGATACATTGACGAGGGTATGCAGACTTGAGGATGTGCATACGGAAGACGGGACGGATTGCAACGACGCAGAGGCCCTTGCCTATCCAGGATCCATCGAAGTTTGTGACGAAGTCGACAATGATTGTGATGGCTTTGTCGATGATGGTGCCACCGACATGACGGAGTGGTTCGTTGATGCGGATAGCGATGGGTATGGAGATCCATTGACCGGAGTGACAGCTTGTTTTGCACCGGAAGGTCATGTGGCGGACGGCACCGATTGCAATGATGCCGCTGCAGAAGCGCGCCCTGGTGGAACCGAATTTTGTGATGAACTCGACAATGACTGCAATGGTCTTGTGGATGACACGACCTTTGGACTGAGTACCTACTATATAGACGCAGATGGCGATGGATATGGTGCTGGCGAAGGAGAAATAGAGGCGTGTTCAGCACCTGAAGGCTACGCCGGTGGAACCAGTGATTGCGATGACGGTGATGCGGCCCGTTACCCTGGAGCCGACGAAATATGCGACACCATTGATAATGATTGCGATGGTTTGGTGGACGCAGATGATCCGGACCATGAAGGCATCGGTACTTGGTACCGAGATGTCGACGGCGATGGCTGGGGAGATGCGGCCACAGCGATGGCGAGTTGTCTGGCACCATCGGGCTACATTTCCATCGATGGCGATTGTGATGATCTGGATGCGGAAGTGTCTCCAGATGCCATTGAAATCGAGTGCAACGGAATCGACGATGACTGTGATGGAACCTCGTCTTGTGCGACGGTGTGTGGCAACGATGTAGTGGAAGAGGGAGAAGAGTATGACCCCCCTCCAGGTCCGTATACATACATCGACGTCGACGATGAAACGTGTCGATGGGACTTTTCCAGTGTGCGTCAGTTGTATTGCAATGGTGGCTGTTCGTGGGCGGGTCCTGCGGGATGTGATGAGGAAGACGCCGATATTTTCTGTAAGCTCAAGACCGACAATCCATTGTCGACTGCTGTGAGCTGGACCGATGGAATTTCATTGGGTGAACATGGCTTCCCATGCAGTTGGGATGCGTTTGGAACCGTGGTGGATACCGACCGTGGTATCGACGTCACGGTGAAATACCAAGATGAATCGATTCTTGCGACACATGGTGGCGGAGCGACAATTCAAGACCCTGTGTGTACAGACCCTTGATGAACATACAAGGGGTGGAGAACACTTTAGCGTTGTGGGGTTGACCCAGATTGTACTTTCTTTGGGATTTGTCCTACCCTCGGGCTGAGGGATTCCATGGATTGGAAAATATTATCTCCATTGCTCATGCTGCTTCAGGGAGATTGTTCTCCTGGAAGTGATGAAGCGACCACACGGAGCGAAAAAGCATCCATAGGAACCGTTGTAGATGGCCGCATCTCTTCGATTTCTGCGTCTTCCTATCACACTCCGGTGGGCCATATACGTTCACCGAAAACCCCCCCGTGGGAACACGTTTTTGAGCCACGCATGTTGATGGATGGAAGCTTGCAAACGTGTTGGCAAGAAGGCAACGACGACACTCGAGGAGATGGCGAGTGGGTCATTGTCTATTTTAAGGAGGCCACGGACCTCACCGAGATCCGACTGGCCAATGGGTGTCAGGATTATTGGTCTGATGCTGGCTGGGGTGACCTATATTCGAAGAACCCCCGGGTAAAGAAGCTCAAGATTGAGTCAAACAAGGGGGATACTGAATTCTGGANCCTTAGTGATACCGGTGGTTGGCAAACNCTGTCTGTTGACATGAAGGACGTGTCCAATCTCACCCTGACCATCGTGGGAGATGTGTATCGGGGNACNNANTGGNNNGANGCNNCGATNAGCGANNTNTCNTTTCGCGGCAAAAAGTAAAGAGTTTAGGGCGCGGTGCTAAAACCAACCTGTTGTTGAACCACCGAAGCCATTTGAAATAAGGTCGCCTCATCACAGTTTCGTCCGATGAGCTGCATTCCAACAGGTAGGCTTTCAAGGTGGCCCACAGGCACGCTGATGGCCGGGTGTCCTGTGAGTGATGGGGGCGTGGTGAAGATGTCTGACAAATACATNTGAAGTGGGTCAGTGGTCTTTTCGCCCAACTTGAATGCTGTGGATGGCGTTGTGGGCATGGCCAGNGCGTGGGTGCTGTGCAGTGCGCGATCAATCTCTGTTCTCATGCGGCTGCGAACGGCGTTTGCNCGGTTGTAATATGCATCTGCGTAGCCCTCTGANAGCGCAAATGTNCCAAGGAGAATCCGTCTTTGTACTTCAGGNCCCANATGTTCGGACCGGGTTTGGATGTAGGTGTCCAANAGGTTTTCNGCNTGAGANCGGGGTCCGTACCGAATGCCATCAAAGCGNGAAAGNTTGCTGGACGCTTCTGCACTTGTGAGCAGGTAGTAGGTGGGGATTCCGGCTTCAAGACTGGGGATGTCCACATCAATGACNGTNGCTCCGCGTGNTTCAAGGATGGCGATTCCTTCTCGAACCGCGGCGGAAATGGCGGGGTGAGTCCCCTCTCCCCAGCATTGTGTGGGCATGCCGATGGTGAGTCCTTCCATCGGTGTTTGGTCTGCAGCAGTCCAGCTGGGCATTTCTTCTGGAATGGTTGTGCTGTCTAAAGGGTCTACGCCTGCCATGATTCGTGTGGTCACAGCGGCATCTCGAACAGAACGAGTCAGGGGTCCGATTTGATCAAGAGAGGAACCAAAAGCAACCAATCCCGAACGACTGATGCGCCCATAGGTTGGCTTGATTCCCACCAGCCCGCAGAGCGCTGCAGGTTGTCGGATGCTCCCTCCGGTATCGGAACCCAATGCGATGGGAACGATACCGGCAGCCACTGCGGCGGCTGATCCCGAAGATGAACCACCGGGAACGTGTTCGGTGTTCCATGGGTTTCGTGTGGGACCCAATGCGGAATTTTCGCCCGAACTCCCCATCCCGAACTCATCCATATTGGTTCGGCCAATGACGATGGCGCCTTCTTGTTCAAGGCGCTCCAGTGCGGTGGATGTCCGTGGTGCCACGTATCCATCCAGCATTTTACTGGCACAGCCAAGTGGCTGACCGGCCTGTGCGATGTTGTCTTTTACGACAATCGGAACGCCTGACAAACGGCCGGGGTTTTTGCCAGATGCAACAGAGGCATCGATCAATCGGGCTCGCTCTCTTGCATGCTCATGTTGCAGGTGCGTAATTGCACCAAGGTGAGCATTTTCTTCTGCGCGCTCAAGGGCTGCTTCTACGACATCTGTTGCGCTGCGAGTCCCCGAGGACACAGCGTGCGCAATGACGACGGCGTCCACTAGCTTGCCCCTTTGATCGGAGGGACAATGACGTGGCCATTCTCATGTTGCGCTGCAGCGCGCTCCAAGCCCGATCCATCAGGGTTTGAAACGACATCGGGCCGACGGTGTGCGGTGGGCCCATCACAGGCTGTTTCTCCATCCCATTGAGAAATGGTGCCCATATGGTCGATGATTGCACCCAACTGTGAGGCGACATTCTCCAACTGATCTTCAGCGACTGTCAGACGCGCCAGCTTGGCCATCTCACGAACGATGTCGGGGTGAACCGCCAAGGGCTATTTGGAGCCAAAAAGACTGGAGAAGAAGCCAGACTGGTCTTTTCCTGCCAGTTCTTCCAACTCACCAGGGTCGAGAAGAACAGCTCCACATGCTGGGCAGCGTTCGATTTCTACACCCTTGAAGATTTCAGTCTTCATGTCCGCTCCACACTTTCCACATTTGTGAAAGTGAAGTTCCTTGGCCGCTGTCGCCGCTTCTTCAGCATTTTCCATGGCCACGATCTCTTTGAGTTTCGCGAGTTGTTCCTGCTGGAGGCTGTGGAAGTATTCGGCTTCTGAGGTACTTCCGTCTTTATTGATGTCCATGAGAGTCTCCTAAGACACGTTCTTGTTGAACGATAAATAGATAGCCCTCAGACCTTAGCCGATCAACCCTCGGCGTCGAAGGATTGGTTCAAGAAGTGCTTCAATCTCTTCTGGTGCATCGAATCGGACGGGCAGTCCTCGTTCTTTGAGCCACTCTGCCTGTCGAAGAAGGTGCGTTGGGGGTCCTCTCCGTCCATAGTCACATGCTTCATCCAATGCTTCAGGTGGAAGCTCGAATGCGGGCATAATGGTGGGTGGAAGTGGCTCGCCTCGTTCCATGCGCTCGGTGTCTAAAATTCCTTCGATTGAATTTGCGGCTTCCAATCGTTCATTCCATAAAGGAACACCAAACCGTTCTGCCGCGTATCGAATCCAGCTTGTGTGGTCGTAGACCGTAGAATCGACACCCGGTTTTATCCAAGGCCCCATCACAACGGTGGGAACCCGGACACCCATTTGACCGAAACCATCACTGGCTCGACTGTCTGCAGTGGTTGGCGGAGGAACGTGATCGAAAAAACCACCATGTTCGTCATAGGTCAGGACGATCAAGCACCGATCCCAAACCGGAGACGTTGCAATGGCTTCATGAATAGAAGCAATGAACATCTCTCCGCGAGCGGGGTGGTGGGGCGGGTGATTATCGTTGTATGAAAACGCAGGATCTACCCATGTCACAGCCGGAAGGTTGCCCGCTTCAACGTCCCGAAAGAAGTCTTCAAAAGGTCGGCATCGATCCGCTGTGAAGTGATCTCGCAACAATCCAATGAACGGCAGATCCGAAAAATAGTATCGCCATTCGTGGCCTGCAGCCTCCAATCCTTTCCAGATGGTGGGTTCTGTGAATCCGAGGGTGTCTTCCGGCCATTGATTGGCGCTGTACCCTTCACTGGACGCCATGTGTGCGTACAAGCGGTTGGGCCATGTAGGACCCGGCACAGAACTAAACCAGCGGTCACAAATCGTGTATGCGTCTGCCAGAGCGTAGCTAATCGGAATGTCTGCCCGTTTGTGGTAGCTCATCGCTCCTGCACCATCGCCACCAATGCGTGCGGCATATTCGGTACAGAAACCACCCATGGTTCCTTCCGCGATTTGTCTGTGGGTTGATGTCCAGCCATGAGGAGGGTCAGACATACACGGTTCGGGGACGGGGAAAGGGCGTATTTCTGTACCGTCGGGCGCCAAGTTCACCATGTCCGCAGTCAACCCATCAACAGCCTTTCCTTCTTCAAGGGATAAAGAACCGTACCAATGGTCGAAAGAACGGTTTTCCATCATGACGACGATGATGTGATCGACACGGCCTGGCTCAAAAGAACCAGAGTCAGTCATATGGGACTTCGTTTTAGAAGAAGTTCCTGTACAGCCAAGTGCGGCAGTTGCTGCCGCAGCCTTGAGTGCTGCCCTACGACTGATGGTTGGTTTGCTCATATACCCTTATTCGTTGAAATCCGCGTCACTACGGGGAAGCAAGCGGTACTCGCTGTAGCTGTAGGTAATGATACCCAAAACGGAGCTGAAACTGTCACCGTTAGCGACATCGAACCGGAAAAGTTCATCGTCGATAAGGGCGCCATTGTTCATGGGAGCCGCTCCGTAGGTGTCTTCATCGCCTGTGATTTCGACATTTTCTACTTCTACCAAACACCCTTCCCATGTTTCCCATGAAGCCGGTGTTTCACTGATCACGTTGGCGACGACATCTGCTGTGTCTCCGGATACGACAACATCGTCCATGCTCGTGATTTTGATCTCCGTGAGATCGTAGAACTCAACGATTTCTCCCGTGACAGTCAACACATCACCAGGCGCGATACCGGACAGCGCTTCGCCGACCTCGCTGTATGTGTACATGTACACACCGGACCATTCACCACCGCCATCGTCTTGGGCGAAGAATCCGGTGTACTCGGTTTCACCTTCGTCGTTGGTTTTGGTCATCATGTTGGAAGTTGCCACCACATTGGAGACCGTTACTGTCGCGCCTTCGCTGAGTTCACCTTGCTGCACTTGGGCAATCGTTGCGTCCGTGGCTGTACCGCCACCGCCACCGCCGCCGCCAGTGGACCCGGAGTAGCCCTGTAGATCATCTGCAGTGCGTGGGAGGATTGAGTACTTTTCGAAAGAATAGTTCAACGGTCCTGTGATGGACTCGTATGTGGCGCCATCTTCGGCTTCATAGGTTGTAAAGTCGTTGTCCATCCAACAACCGATGGCGAGTTCTACAGCGCCCCATTCGTATAGTTTGGAGGCATCCGAGATTTCCATGTCCGAGAAGCGAATCATGACGCTTTCATATGCTTCCCAGTTCTCGGGTTCTTCAGCGACATCGGTAATCACGACATCTCCAGAACCCGTCACTTCGATATCGCTGGGGCCTTCGACGGTCAGTTGTGATTTGCTGTAATACTCGGAGTATGTGCCGGTGATGTTGATGGTGTCGCCAACGCTTGGGACGTAATCAACCTCGTCATATTTGAAGATGTACAGACCATTGTAGGCGCCACCTTCTGCACTTTGGATGTAAAAGCCGGGGTACTCCCCTTCGGTGATGGGGGTTGTGACGACAGCATCTTTGATGGTGACTCTGGTGCCTTCGTTGATTTCGCCCATTTGAATCGAGTAGATCGAAACAGAAGAACCGCCACCACCACCGCCACTACCACCGCTACCGCCAGCAGATCCGGTATCGCTCAGGTCTTCGGAGGTTTTGATTGCGCATCCGCTGGTAATCATGGCGCAAATCAGGAACAATGCGCGGGTGGAACTTGTTGTAGACATCGTCAACTCCTCGGCGAAGGGCCGCTTGAGCCGCACGAATACCTGGGAGTGTGCCTGATGGCAAGTGAAGCATTGGTCACGACTGGACTCTCCAAGCGTTTTGGCGCCCGTCATGCCGTCTCTGATCTGAGCCTTTCTGTTCGACCAGGAGAGGTCTATGGGTTTCTGGGACCGAATGGTGCAGGCAAAACAACTGCCATTCGGTGTATGTTGGGATTAACAAGCTTGGATGCCGGTAATGTGCAAATTTTTGGAGAGTCTGATCCGGTAGATAGGCTCCGAAATGTGGGTGCCATGGTGGAGACTCCCGCCTTTCACTCTTTTATGTCGGGTCGCGAAAACCTTGAATTGGCCGCCGCATATTCAGGGGTTGATATCCAAGCGATTTTTCCGGCCCTAGAGCGTGTAGGCTTGGCGGATCGAGCAGAAGATAAGGTGGGGTCTTATTCTTTGGGGATGTGTCAGCGGCTTGGATTGGCCAGAGCGATCTTGGGTGAACCTAAATTGCTGATTTTGGATGAACCCACGAATGGACTCGACCCCCGGGGAATGAAAGATGTTCGTGATCTGCTCACGGGTTTGGCAGAAGAGAAAGGAACCACCGTATTCGTGTCTTCTCATCTTCTTGCTGAAGTACAGCAAATGTGTACACGTGTGGGCATTTTGGATCAGGGAAGGCTCGTCAGCGAATCCAGTGTAGAGGGAGACATAGAGGCACTGTATTTGGCGACCACATCTGGAAGCATCCAATGAAACGCATTTTGAAAGCAGAGTGGTTGGTGTTGCGACGGAGGGGTTCGGGCAAAGCCATTTTGTTTGTCAGCGCAATCGTTCCTTTGGTCATGCTGTTTGGTGCATTGGCGTTGGGAGATCTTGAAGTCAACGGAGAAAAGTTGAAGNACAGTCTTCAATATTCCGGGCCGAGTGCTGCTGGATGGGCATTGTGGGCCCGCCATTTTTTCTTGATGCCCATGCTGCTCTTTTTTGCTGCAGGCCAATCATTGGCATCAGAACGAAGCAACCACAATTTACGGGAACGTTTGGTGAGGCCCATCTCACGAGACACGGTGTTGGGGGCCAAGGCCATGTCTTTGGTGGGTCTTTCGTGGCTTGGTCTGCTCATAACTTTGGTTGTGGCGCTGGCCTTTGCGACCCCCTTGATGGGAACCGATGGTCCTTGGTCCGATGTTTTGCTGCGGTATTTGGCGAGTCTGTGTACGGATGTTGCGGTTGTGTCCTATGGACTCATGTTGGCAGTCTTTTTTCGGTCTGCTGCGGGTGTGGTTGTTGTGGGTCTTGTGGGGTTGGGGATCGACTTTGCGCTTCGTCTTGCAATGAAGGGCCTGGGCTTTTTGGGGGTGGAGAATGCTGCAGCTTTTGAGCCGTTTATGCCCGGCAGTGGACTCAACTGTTGGAATGTTGAAGAAGGTTTGTTCGTCTGGCAACGCTTTGCGGCCGCGGCGGTTTGGACCCTTTTAGCCGTCCTGATCACACGCATACGCTTTCGAAGAATGGATATTCCCTGATTGAGATCATGGTCCCGGTTTGTGTACCATTCGATCAGATACGGAGGGGAAACAATGGTTGCCCAGGATTTTCTGGAACAAGAGGAGCTGGTGGTTGCCCACCTGTTTTGGGTGGTTTCTGCCATAGAAATGGTCACACTCAACATCGCGGGGCGGGCCATTTCAGGAAGAATGTTGCCTCCAGATGCAGATGCTCGTGCCGTTGTATTTGAACCCACGCCGGGCCAAGAATTGCCGGAACGCTCCCTCAAGAAAGGCAAGTTCATACGGGCGAGGTATGCCTCGCTTGAGGATCAATATGCATTCAAGACTCAAATCTTAGAAGTCGGGCCGGCCGTATGGACGCTATCGATTCCCCGAGACATCACCCGGAATGATCGACGCATTCTGGCCCGAACCAAAGTGAAATCTTCTAGCCGCTACACCATTGGAATTCACCGCAATGATGGGGTTGCGCGCCGATTGCTGATTCATGATTTGTCGCCGGCGGGCATGTGTTTCATTTTTGATCCGAAATTAGATCGTTTTGAAGAAGGCACAATCCATCGAGGAGATGTTCATATCCCTGGCCAAGACGAGCTTGTTGTTCGGTTTCAGATCATTTCCATTCGTGAACTGCCACAAGATTCTTCCCAGCGCCTGGTCGGTTGTCGCTTTCAAGGTTTGGGTTTCGCTGGTTGTGCGGAGATCACCGATGCACTTCAGGCGGATGAATAGCTGAACAGTCGGAATGCGACCAAGCAGAACCATAGGGCGCCCAAGGCTGCAGCGATCGGAAGCGTAATCCGGAGCGCCTGAGCGGCAGCCCTGGGGCGCTCGTGTCTGTGGCCCCACCAGATTGCAAACCCTGCCAGTGGCGTCAGAAACAGGTCCATCGCGCCAATTGCGATCAATGTTTGTGTGGTGAAGGGTCTGTCTGTGGCTTCATTTCGGAGCTGTTCTCCTGTTCTTGCACGAGCGAGGTTGAGAAGGTGTTTTCCCGGGTCGGGCAGTTCTCCATTCCGAATGCGTTCCGCAGCCAGAATGAGTTCATCTTTATCGAGATGTCCTTTTGAAAACAGCCACGCCACTGCACGATCTTGTTCTCGTGGAATGAAGCCACACGTATCACAAGCCATGAACGTTCCGGCTTTTGTTCCCCCACACCGGTGGCACACGGCATTCATTCTTCGTGAGTTTCCGTGTCGAAGCTCAGGACAGAACGAGGTCCTTGTGGCTGCACAGGATCGATGTTTCCTGTTGGGCTTACGGTCCAAAGTTGTTCAAGAGGAGAACCGTCTCCTTCCACAAATTGGTCTACCCAGTCTTCTTTTGTTTCAAGCCAAAGCACATCGGTGTTGCTCAAGAATATCGAACTCGCCAACTGGACNCGGTTCATACCCGACATTCCATGCCGGCTCATGGGTCGATTATCGGCCAGCAAAATGGGCGTATTTTCCACACCGTATGCAGGNCGAACACAGCCATAGTCTGGGGATAAGCTTTGTTGCCATGCNCAATACCGNTCATGGGGTTCTGCTTCCNGNCTGAGCATCATTTCGAGTGCNCGTTTGGCGGTGTTTTCGTTGCCATCATGCATCCAGTAGCGTTCGCCNAGTTTTTGTAGAAACACCGTGAGCCACCCGGGTCTTTCCGGACCGTTGCTCGGAAAACGTTCTTCCCCAAGGCTAAAGGATTGGACCGACAATGAAATGGCATCCCAACTGGCCGCAAAAAATGCACTCACTTCAAGCGTCACCATGGGGCCTGAACCCAGGGCCATCCCCAGCCTGGGTTCCCGGGGAGCCAATGTNCTCAAGTCTGAAAACAACGGTGGGTCCAAAGCGAGGGTCACTTTCACTTGGATTTTTCGGCTTCTTGGATCAGAGACGATGCCTTTTGCCAGGGTTCTGTCTTCCCATACAGCCTGGGTCGGTAATGGATCTGCGTCGATTTCAGGGGATGATTCGGCACAGGTCAACCCCCAATGGCACAAAAGCCGTTCCAATATGTGTGGAGATAGTGCAGAAAAAGCCAGAGTTAGGCCATCTCCAATGGCCATTGCTGCGGGGCTTGGACCTTTCACACTTACCCGTCGCCCCAGATCGGTCAGGGTGACAGAGGGAAGATCGGCAAGACCAGTGATGGAGAGACCATGTACGTACATGACAGGAAAGTAGCCCTTGGAGCAGCGCGCGCAAGGCTGGTGCGGTACGATTCCAGTCTACGGAGGAACAGGAATGTCCGATACGGGACCTCTTTGGTTGACACGAGAAGATGACGTTGTCGCACATTTGTACTTTGCGGCGGCAGAAATAGGTGAAGGGACGATGGAGGTTGGATCGCATCAGTTGTCCGGCTCTCTCTCTTTTCCAAACATAGAGGAAGGCACATTCAGCTTTTTCACTCATGGTGAAGTTGATCTTTCCACNGCACCTGTCAACGAGGGAGATGTCGTGCGTTTCCGGTACGTTCAGGGGGAGTCGACCTACACGTTTTTGTCGGTGGTCAATGCCATCACGGAACAGCAGGCTCGTCGCCGATGGAAGATCAAATTTCCCACNGTGGTTGAACGNAATGAGCGTCGACTCGTTCGTCGACACCGCGTCATGGGTCGTACAGGCTTCCACTTGACCTCTGACATGGTGACTGGCCAGAGAGACAAGTGGATGTTGTATGACTTGGCGGCTGCAGGTTTGAGTTTCGTGGTGGATTCCAAGTTCAAGCTTGAGGTGGGTACCACCTTCTCCGCGACACTTCACCTTCCTGGGTTGGANCCTCTGCCTGCCATGTTCCAGATGCGGAATTTGAGACCATTGCCGGGTGATCGTAAACGCAAGCTTGCAGGTTGTCGGTTCACTGAAATCAGTGGTGCGGATCGCGAGGCCCTCGCCAAGGCTTTGGCCCGTATGGAGTAGCGGTGCTGCTGTTTGCATTGATGATTCGTGGTGCGTTGGCGGGAACCCTTGTTGGGGTGGACTATGTTCCGTCTGGACTGGGCGACCAGGCTTGGGTTGCTGAAGAACAACTCACGGGAACTTTGGTNTCGGAAACCGATGGTTTGTTGGTACCGCCGTTGCGGAGTTTTGGCGGTGTGACCTGGAACAAGAATGCGGCCTTGATGGGGTTCTCGATGGCGCGCATCTCCACAACCGTACAAACGGCTGCGGACGTTTCAAGATCGACCCGGACTGCGTTGCGGCCATCCATAGACTATCGGCGATGGTTTATGGATAGAGAAGAGTCAAAACCATTGGCGTATGTGACGACGGGTCTTCATGGTGTCATCCCGTTTGCCTCCGAGTCGGCGGACTCTGCCACCAACGCAGAACAGTTGGCATTGGAAGAAGCGGCAGATCAAGACCGCCAAAGAATTGGTGCTGTGGGTTTTCAGGCGGGTCTTGGCGCGGAAGTGATGTGGAATAATGGAATCAGCCTTGGACTCCGCACATCTTTGCTTGTCCATCGATCACAATCGACCGATTCTCAAACTAGAACGGTGTCTTCTTTTGTTCGGCCCGAGACAGCATTGAGTCTTTCTTTCAACTTCTAGAGTGCCTCTTTTGGGGTGTCTTTGACTCTGTTGTGTGACAGGACCTTGCTGTGATTCCGCAGCGGCGTTATCCGGCGCGCCCTAGACTCGTTTAGAATTACCATTTTGGTTTTTTTCAACGACGGTTTGTCATCTCATTCTTTGTTGCGTGGCTCTCTTATGAACATCATCCCAGAATTTGATCAGGTTCTGCTCAATGTCCTGCCTTTCTTGGTGGCCATTTTGGGCATGTACAAGATCATCCTGTCTCCGATGGTCGAATATTTGCTTGAACGTCAATCAGCGATTGACAGCGGTATCGATGAGGCCAAGGAAATCGAAGCGCAAATCGACGAGCGCATGGCTGCGTACCAAGCGCGCTTGGACGAAGCGAAAAAAGACGTCACCACATTGAGAGCTGAGCGTCGAGCCGCTGCTCAAGAAGCCTATGAGGGTGTGGTTGCTCAGTCTCGGAAGGCATCGGATGCCAAGATTGAGGCGGCACTGGGTGAGATCGCGGTTGCACAAGAAGCTGCCGCTTCTCAGTTGAAAGGCATGTCGGACGAGATTGCCAATGAAGTTGCCGGTCAAGTTTTGGGCCGCGCTGTTTCGGCGGGAGCGTAATCATGCTGACGACGATTCTATTTCTGACTTCCAACGCTCAAGCGGGTGGTGCTGGATTGCCTGCCGATCCCAATACGATTGGCTTTCATGCATTCAACCTGTTTCTGCTCCTTGCATTGTTGACTTGGTTGTTGCGCAGCAAGATTAGAGATGCGCTGGCCAATCGATCGGCGCGTGTGAAACGCGAGATCGATGATTCCAACCAACTTCGCAAAGAAGCGCAGACTCGGTTCGCGGAACTTGAAGCACGGCTGAGCGGTTTTGAAGGTGAACTCTCCAACATGAGAGAGGAAGCAGAGACTGCTGCAACCAAGGAACGTGAAGCGATTATGGCGCGTGCCGAAGAAGATGCCGCACGGATTACAGAGTCTGCAGAGCGCACGATTCGGGATGAAACAGAGCGCGCCCGCCAAGCATTGCGTCGTGAAGTCGCAAACTTATCGATTGATATTGCTCGCGAACGACTTGAAAAGCAGGTCAGCGCAGATGACCAAAAGCGTCTGGCAAAAGACTTTGTAGATACGGTCAAGNCCGACAACAGTGGGGTGACCAATGGCTAATGGNTCCATCGCACGTCGTTATGCCCGCGCCCTTGTGGCACTGGGTCAAGAGACCTCCAAAGTGGAAGCCTTGGGTTCAGATCTCACGACGTTTTCTGGTGTGTTGGATACGGGTGAAGGGCAGTTGCGTACTGCACTCACCAATCCTGGCCTGACCATCGTTGAGCGCAAGGCGGTTTTGGACCAAGTGTTGGCCAAGATCAGCTTGGATACAGACACAGCGAACTTTTTGAGATTGCTGGTCGATAAGAATCGCTTCGATATTTTTGATGGTATTCAGCGAAGCTACAGCGAGATGGCAGACGACATTGCAGGCCGTGCCCGGGCAACCGTGACTACAGCCACGAAGCTGACTGCTGCCATGCAGAAAACGGTTCAAAAAGCCCTGGAAGAAAGTACAGGCAAAACAGTCGAGATTGATTTTACAGTCGACTCGGGCCTCATCGGTGGGATGGTGGCTCAGGTCGGTGACATTTCCTATGACGCCAGCGTACGCACGCGGCTGGACAACCTCCAGTTCGCATTGACACGCAACCCTGGAGCCGCGGCGGAAGCCTAAGCCCAACGGAGAAGACATGGACATTCGCGCAGAAGAGATCAGCGAGATCCTCAAGCAACAAATTCAAAACTACGAAGCCCGTGTGCAGGTCTCAGAGACCGGTACGGTTCTTTCGGTTGGTGATGGTATTGCCCGCTTGTATGGCCTTCAGAACGCAATGGCGGGAGAACTTTTGGAGTTCCCTGGCAATCTGATGGGCATGGTTCTCAACCTTGAAGAAGACAACGTTGGTGCCGCGCTTTTCGGCGATGATCGCAACATTAAAGAAGGCGACATTGTGAAGCGGACCGGCAAGATTGTGTCCGTTCCAGTGGGTCCTGCATTGATGGGTCGAGTCATCGACGCTCTTGGAAATCCCATTGACGGAAAGGGCCCCATCGAGACCGATACCTACCTTCCTGTTGAAATCAAAGCGCCCGGCATCGTTAAGCGGAAGTCGGTACACGAGCCGCTTCAAACCGGTCTCAAGTCCATTGACTCGATGATTCCAGTTGGACGTGGGCAGCGTGAGTTGATCATTGGTGACCGTCAGACTGGAAAGACTGCGGTTGCGATTGATACCATCATCAACCAACGTGTGTTCAAGGATGATCCCAAGAAACGCGTACACTGCATCTACGTGGCGATTGGCCAGAAGCAGTCCACGGTTCGTCAGGTTGTTCGCAAGCTTGAAGAAGAAGGTGCGATGGAGTTCACTACAGTCGTTTCTGCGACTGCATCCGCTCCAGCGCCTCTGCAGTTCATCGCTCCCTACACAGGCTGCACGGTCGGTGAATATTTCCGCGATAACGGAATGCACGCACTGTGTGTTTACGACGACCTTTCCAAGCAAGCGACGGCATATCGCCAACTTTCCTTGCTTCTTCGTCGTCCTCCTGGCCGTGAAGCGTACCCCGGTGATGTTTTCTACATTCACAGCCGGCTTCTGGAGCGCGCTGCCAAGATGTCTGACCGTGATGGCGGTGGCTCTCTTACAGCATTGCCCATTGTGGAAACCCAGGCGGGTGACGTTTCGGCATACATTCCAACCAACGTGATTTCGATTACGGACGGACAGATCTTCTTGGAAGGTGACTTGTTCAACCAAGGTGTTCGTCCAGCGGTCAACGTGGGTATCTCGGTTTCTCGCGTTGGTGGTTCAGCTCAGATCCCTGCGATGAAACAGATTGCTGGTGCCCTTCGCCTTACCCTGGCGCAGTATCGGGAACTTCAAGCATTCGCGCAGTTCGGTTCGGACTTGGATGCTGCAACCCAGCAACAGCTGACACGTGGCGCTCGGATGGTCGAGATTCTCAAACAGGGTCAATACCAACCGCTTCCCGTTGAGATGCAGATTGTTCACCTACTCGCTGGAGACAGCGGATCTTGTGATGACATCGACCCCGTCGAAGTGGGTGCGTACATTGCGGCGCTATCCAGTCAGTTTGAATCGAATCACGGTGACTTGCTTACCGAGATTCGTGAAGTTGCCACGTTCAAGAAGAACGACCTCAAGGACCGCATCATTGCGGCGATTAAGGCGTTCCGTTCTACCTGGTCCGCCTAAGCCTTTACGTAAGGAGCCCGCATGGCTTCCCTTCGCGACACACGCCGACGTATCGGCTCAGTCAAGAACACACGGCAAATCACACGCGCCATGAAATTGGTTGCTGGTGCCAAGCTGCGTCGTGCGACTGAGGCTGCCACAGCGGCAAAACCTTATCAGCAAACCTTGAGTCGCGTCTTGACTCGGGTGGTTGCTGGTGCAGGGTCCGTTGAACATCCATTGCTCAATGTTCCTGATAATGAAACTGACATCGTCATTGCGGTGCTGACCAGTGATCGCGGCCTTTGTGGTGGCTTCAATGCTCAGTTGCTTCGCAAAGTCCAAATCGATGTCGATGCCATGATTGCGGAAGGCAAGACTGTTCGTTTGTTGGCTTACGGAAAGAAGGGCAACGCCTACTTCTCTTCCCGTGGCTATGACGTTGCAGAGGCACATTTGGACCTTGATCCGGATGACTATTCAGACATTGCAGACAAGTTGGCTGAGAAGCTGATGTCGGAAATGGCAGGAAATGCCTTTGAGAAAGCCTATGTTGCTTTCAATGATTTCCGCTCCGTCATGGTGCAAGATCCCACGCTCGCTCAAGTGCTTCCAATGGTCCTTGATACGGATGAATCAGACGATCAAGGTGGAGACTTTATCTACGAGCCTGATGGTACAGAAATCCTCGGCCGATTGTTGCCGATGGCGCTTCGTACTCAAATTTTCCAGAGCTTTTTGGAAACGCAAGCGGGTGAACAAGCGGCCCGTATGGCGGCGATGGACAACGCCACTCGAAACGCTTCCGACCTTATCGACTCTCTGACGCTCGTTTATAACCGCGCCCGTCAGGCAGCCATTACCACTGAACTTACCGAAATCGTGTCGGGTGCTGAAGCGCTGTAGCGCTGGCCCGCACCCACAGGAGATATCCAATGTCAGACAATACCGGAAAGATTGTACAAGTCACAGGCCCCGTTGTGGATGTGGAGTTTCCCCCAGGAAACCTTCCAAACATCTTTTCAGCGCTGAAGTTGTCCAACACATTCATTAGCGATGTGGAAGACAACCTCGTGTTGGAAGTTGCACAGCATCTGGGAGAGAACACGGTTCGGTGTATTTCGATGGACACGACCGATGGACTTACTCGTGGTCAAACTGTGAAGAACACAGGACAACCCATTGCGATGCCCGTCGGTAAAGAAGTGCTGGGCCGCATCATGAATGTTGTTGGCGAGCCGGTGGACGAGTTGGGTCCTGTGGCCACCACCGCTACATCACCGATTCACCGTGAGCCACCAAGCTTCATCGACCAAAGTACAGAAGTCGAGATGTTTGAGACAGGCATTAAGGTTGTTGACCTTCTTGCTCCCTACTCTCGTGGTGGAAAGATCGGTCTGTTCGGCGGTGCTGGTGTTGGAAAGACGGTTCTCATCATGGAACTCATCAACAACGTTGGTCTGAAGCACGGTGGTGTTTCGGTCTTCGGTGGTGTTGGAGAGCGTACTCGCGAAGGAAATGACCTTTGGTTCGAGATGATGGAAGCGGGCGTTATCAATGCCAAGCAAGAGGATGGTCACTTGGTGATGACCGAAGATGGTCTTCCGATTGTTGATACCGAAGGTTCACGTGTTGCATTGGTATACGGTCAAATGAACGAGCCTCCTGGCGCCCGCGCCCGCGTTGCTCTTTCTGCGCTTACCATTGCAGAGCACTTCCGCGATCAAGAAGGACAGGACGTGTTGTTGTTCGTCGACAACATTTTCCGCTTCACGCAAGCTGGTTCTGAGGTGTCCGCCCTTCTCGGTCGTATTCCAAGTGCTGTTGGATACCAGCCAACGCTTGGTACAGAGATGGGTATGCTTCAGGAGCGAATCACCACGACGCAGAACGGTTCGATTACTTCCGTTCAAGCCGTATACGTTCCTGCGGATGACCTTACTGACCCCGCACCTGCGACCACATTCGCTCACTTGGATGCGACCACGGTTCTCAACCGGAAGATTTCCGAGAAGGGAATTTACCCAGCGGTTGATCCACTGGACTCTACAAGCCGCATCTTGGAGCCAGCCGTGGTTGGTGATGAGCACTACGGTATCGCTCGTCAGGTACAGCAAGTACTTCAGCGCTACAAGGACCTTCAAGACATCATCGCCATCTTGGGTATGGATGAGTTGTCTGATGAAGACAAGGCCATCGTTGCTCGCGCTCGAAAGATTGAAAAGTTCCTAAGCCAGCCGTTCTTCGTTGCTGAGCAGTTCACAGGAATGCCCGGTAAGTACGTCAGCAAGGACGACACCGTTCGTGGCTTCAAGGAAATCCTTGAAGGCAAGCACGACAACCTTCCAGAGCAGGCATTCTACATGGTGGGCAATATCGACGAAGCTGTTGATAAAGCTCGCGAGCTTGCAGAGAGCGCAGCATGAGCATCCAGGTTGAAATCGTAACCCCAGCGCGCATTGCCCATTCGGGTACGTGTGACACAGCGGCAGCACCTGGTCTTTTGGGTGAGTTCGGTGTTTTGGAACAGCACGCACAAATGTTGGCTGTGACACAGGCCGGAGTCGTGACATTGTCTTCGGGTGACGAGACAACCAAACTTGTGGTGGGTCCTGGTTTTGCTGAAGTTGGTCCGGATCGACTTACTTTGTTGGTCGATCACTGCGAAAGTGTGGACGGCATCGACAAGGATCAAGCAAAAGCGGACTTAGAGGCCGCCTATACCGAACTTTCAAAGCATGAAGCTGGAAGCGAAGAAGGGCTGCGGGCCAGAAAAGAAGCTGACTTGGCTCAGGCACGTTTGCAGTCTTAGTTGACCCATCTTCATTGCGCAGAAGGCCCGACCATCTTGGTGGGGCCTTCTTGTATATAGGGCGTTAGCAGGACCTCAATGACAAAACCTATAGCCATCGATGGAAACTCACTTCGGATAGATGATGTCGTCGATGTGGCCCGATGTGGTCGGTCCGTCACGCTTGTTCCAGAAGCGCGGGTCCGCATGCAAGAGAGCTATGCGTGGGTTCGAAAAGCTTGTGGCGACGATCAGCCTGTTTATGGTGTGAACACAGGTTTTGGTTCATTGGCCCGGGTCAAGATTGATTCGGCTCATTCTTCGCAATTGTCTTTGAATTTGATTCGTTCACATGCGGCGGGTGTTGGCCCTTCCTTACCGGTGGCTGAAGTGAGAGCGATGATGCTGCTTCGTGCCAATGCATTGGCCAAAGGGGCGTCGGGTTGCCGGCCTTTGTTGGTGGATACGCTGACGGCCATGTTGGAGAAGAACGTGACACCGATCGTTCCTTCTCAAGGCAGTTGTGGTTCGTCTGGAGATTTGGCACCTTTGGCTCATCTGGGCTTGGTGATGGCAGATGGTGACCATGGCCGTGTGATGGTGAATGGGGTCGAAATGTCGGCCACAGAAGGGATGAAGTTGGCGGGCATTCCTCGATTGACCCTAGAGGCCAAAGATGGTCTGGCCATTACGAATGGGGCTCAGCTCACCACAGCCATAGGCGCATTGTCGGGCTTTGATGCGATTTCACTTGTTGAGGCTGCAGAATTGGCGGCGGCGATGAGCATAGAAGCGAAAGCGGCCGTCCAGCTCCAGGAGGTCCCCCTCTCCGAGCTCGAGCGCATCGCCACCGTCTTCGGCTACGCCTTCGCCGCGCCGCCGCGCCACCTCGCCGGCGGCTACGCCTCGTGCAACTTCGCGGTCTCGCTCGTCCCGCTCGACGGCTCCTCCGCCACGCCCACACAAGCCGTGCTCAAATTCTCGAACACGTGCATCGACCTCGCCGACATCGAGCACCAGCTCCGCGTCCTCTCGCATCTGCAATCCGCGTCGTACAAGACCAACTACCTGCTGCCGCGCCGCGACGCCGCCGCCGACGCGCCGCTCGCGGCGCGCTACCTCGCGACCGCCGACGGCG
>PALY01000046.1 GCA_002707085.1 Deltaproteobacteria bacterium | reverse complement strand
AGACTGACGGGTGCTGGAGGAGGTACCGGAAGCACCTGCCCCGACTTGGAGGACCTTGGTACTACAACGGGAGATTCTGTGGCTACTGGCGTGACTGTTACAGCCTCCGATGACATTGGTGGATCTTGCGGTAGCTCCGGTGGAGTAGACTCCAACTACTCATGGACACCACCGATTTCAGGCACTTATTGTCTCGATACCTTTGGTTCTGACTACGATACTGTGATTCGCATCTATGACGAGGACTGTGGTGAGGAGATCGACTGTAACGACGACGCTGATGGCGGACGTCAGTCGGAGATTCGTGATGAATACATGTCCGTCGGCCTTACCTACGTCATCGTCGTAGACGGGTATAGTGCGTATTCAGAAGGTTCATTTCAGCTCAATATCAACCCTTGTTGATTGATCCGCTTAGTTGGTGCCGAAGCATCGGTCCCAAAAGGCGGTAGAGATTCCGAATCTGCGCTCTGGGTCATTGAAATGGTGATTCATGTGGTGGGCTCGAATCCGGATCAATCGCTTGCTTTTGACCTTCATATGATGGGTCGCATAGTGGGTCATATCGTAGTTGATGTAGCCACCAAGAAAGCCACCAAAGACGGCGAACATCCAAGTGGGCGTAAACCACGCAGAGAGCAGGCCACTTAGGGCTGTAAAGCCCAACCAAAATGGGGTTGCAATGATGAAGCCTGCGACTGGCGGCATGACCAGTCGGTACTTGTCATCAATCCATGTGTGATGGCAACCATGCATGATGAAGTGCAGGCGCTGCCCAATGGCACCATCCGGTTCCCAGTGGAACAATGTGCGATGCAGCCAGTACTCGCTAAAGGTCCAAAATATGGCACCCACGATTCCTTGGAGGATGATGAAATACCAAGCGACATTCATTTCCACCAGACCGTAATAAAACAAACCGGCCACAATTGGACCCCATACAATTGGGATGCTCCACCATGGGGTGCGAGAGAACATGTCTGCGAAATCAGACTTGAACATCCTTGGGGATTCTGGAGTAGCGCGCATCATAGAAAGCTTCTTTAATCAGTTGGTTTCAAGTCCGACAAATACCCCGCTGCCAGCCTACGCCGATATGCGGACCTGCGAGGCCTTGAAATTCGGTATAGAACAAGGGGTATGAGACATTATTTATCCCCATTGGTGCTGTTTTTTGCAGCGGGTTGTGACATACCCAAAGAAACGGCTGGCGTCGATGAACTGTGCGGTACAGATTCCTACGGCTACAGTTCCCCAAGTGACGAAGCCAAGCGAGGGTTGGAACAGACCAATTGCTATCGAAACTTGATGGGACTTTCACGGGGAGTGCTTCACCGACAGTTGGATTCCGCTACGCAACAGCATGCTGAATACATGGCCACACACAACACCATGACGCACGCTCAAGACCCGTCCAAAAGTGGTTTTAAGGGGGAGTGGGTCTGGGACCGCATTAAAGCGGCAGGATACGCATTGGAGTACGGCGCTGCTTGGATGGAAGTTGTGTCGATGGGCTACGACCCGGCAGGTGCCGTGGATGGTTGGATGGGTACCGTGTACCACCGGATTCCATTTACGCAGGCGGCCTGGACCGAACTTGGCTTTGGTCAAGATGGTCTTTATACGGCGATGACTTTTGTGACCCCGTACCCGGATGGTGTACATCAAGCTGTGATCTTCCCAGTCGACGGGCAGGCGGATGTGCCGGTCGATTTTGATTCAGATTCCGAGTACCCAGATCCTGCGCCAGATCATGGCACGGTTGGGTATCCAATTACTGTGACTGTATCGGGGGTAGAAATTGTCGGCCCGGAGAACAACCCGTATCAACTGGAACTTGTTGATGCTGTTTTGTGGGGTCCTGGAGGAGATGAGGTTGAAGTCATGACTGCAGACCCTGGTGTGGATGAGTACCTGTACCAGATGGCCTCCATGCTGCCCATTGAACCTTTGGAGCCTGGTGCAGAATATGAGGCCGAAATGACCGTACGGTGGGATGGTGATGAAGAGACTTTGACCGCGTTCTTCACGACCGCGGGAGGCCTATAGGTTTTCCTCCAGCTTCTTGATGGTCTCTTCTTCTTCTCCCAAGAACTGACGGTTGCGTTTGGAGAGTTTTCGGCCCACATCGAGTACGCCTTGCAGGTCGTTCAGTAGACTGTAGATTTGGTCGCGGCTTTGCGGGTTTTTCTGTACCAACTGGAGAAGCTCTTGAATGGCTTTGCCAATGGCAACCTCTTTCTTNTTCCAGGCTTCTTCATCCGTTTCAATGCGGCCCANACGTTCAGAAATCGATGAGCGTAAGGTTTGTAGAATGATTGCTGCTTGGGCACCACCGGCACCAGCGGGTGCGGGTGCGGGTGCGGGGGCGGGTGCGGGTGCTGCATCCAGTTTCGCCTGAAGATCCGCAATTTCTGTTTTGTGAGCCGCCTCCATGGCGCTGATGCGGTCTTGTAGTTGTTGCAGTTCAGCCGCAGAGTTGTCCGCGCTCTGTTCAGATGCTGTGGATGCTTCCTGATTCGCTTTTGCAAGTTGTGCTTCAAGCTCTTGGATGCGGTTTTGCCCTTGAGTGATTTCGGCTGCTTGGGCGTCTTTTTGTGACTTCACAGCCTGAAGTTCAGCCTGTACGCGCGCGAGATCTTCGGCAGAATGATCGCTTTGTCCGCCCTGTTGGGCTGCGCGCCGTGCAGCTTCTCGGGCTGCTTCCGCAGCGGCTTTGCCTGCCAGAGCTTCATCGCGACTGCGTTCAGCTGAACTCTTGTCTGCTAATGCTTGGCTTCGAAGTGCTTCTGCAGAGGCTTTGGCGGCGAGCGCATCGTCACGCTCGTTGCGTGCTTCAGCCAGTTGATTTCGGGCGCTGTCCCGCTCTGCTTGTGCCGTCTCCAGCATCCCAGCAGCGGCTTGATCCGCTTGGCCCTTCGCCGCTTCAGCAGATTCAAGTGCAGCTTTTGTTGATGCGGCTTCTTGTTTGGCTGTGTCAGATTCTGCTCGTGCGGCTTGAAGCCTCTCTTCCAACGCAGTCTTCTCGGTTTCCCAGGCTTCTCGTGCTTGATTGGCCGATGCGTCTGACTCCGAACGTGCTGCTTGTATGCGCTCGACTTCGGCCTGAGCAGCTTGTAGAGAACTTTGTTCCTCTGCTGATTGTGCGCGAAGTGCAGTGAGTTCCTTTTCCAGTTCTGCTCTCTGCTTGTTTGCTTCCTGTATCTCTGCTCGGGCGGATTCCAACGCCTGCGAACGTTCTTGAGCGGTCTTGTTGGCTGCAGCGATGGCATCTTGCGCGCTTTTTGAGGCATCTTCGGATGCCAGGCTGGCCTGCGCTCGGGCTTCTCCCAGTTCGTTTCGTACTTGTTCGGTTTCTTGTTGGGCTGAAGCCAGGCTGCCTTGGAGTTCCCCAAGCTCTGTTCGGAGCTGTTCGGTGGTTTCTTGAGCAGCTTGCATTTGACTGCGCAGTGTGCCGATTTCTGCACCTTGGGCGCTGGCATTGGCAGCAGTCTCTTCTTGTTCTTGGNGAATAGTTTCCAATTGAGAAGCGAGGTTTTGTTTCTCGTTACGCAGGTCTTCATTCGTAGCGAGGGCTTCATCTCGATCGCGTTCTGCAGACTCCAGTTGAGTTCGAACACTTGCTGCTTCAGAGGCGGCAGCGGAGGTCGATTCATTCAATGCCACACGCGCTTCATCGAGCAGAGCTTGCACTTCGTTCGCTTGCTCTCGAGCCACATCGATTTGTTCTTGTGTCTCTTGACGGTCTCTTTCTGCAGCTTCGACACGGGCGTTGGCAGCAGCGATTTGTTGGGCCGACTCTTCGTGTATTGCACTCAATTGAGCTTGCGCTGTGTCTAGATTGTTCTGAACGTCTACAGCTTCAATGCGGGCCTGTTCTATCTGTGCATTGGCAATGTCCCGCTCTTCAGTCAGTTCTTGGATTCTGGCGGCTGAAGTAGCACTTGAAGCTTGAAGAGATTCAAGTGTTTCCTGTGCTTGCTGGAGTTCCGCGCGGGCAGTCTCTGCGTTGGTGTTGGCGCTTTCCACGGCATCTTTGAGGGCGCCGACTTGGTGTTGGAAGGTTTCCGCTTCCTCACGGAGTCCTGCCGTTTCGTCACGGAGTCCAGTCACTTCGTCACGGAGTCCTTCCGCTTCGTCACGGAGTCCTGTCACTTCCTCACGGAGTCCTGTTGCAGCGCTCTTCGCTTCTGCCGCCTCATGTCTCGCTTGCTCAGTAGCGGCAGCAGATGCTGATGCGCTCTCTTGAAGGNCCACCAGTTGTTCCTGTGCAGCCTGATGTGCTGTTCGTGCCTCACTGGCTTCTGCCTGGGCGCGTTCAGCCAGTTCCCTCGTTTGGACTATCTCTGCTTGTCGTTCTTCAGCCTGTGCTTCTGCTNCGTTCAGTGCTGTATTGAGTTGTTCAGCTTGGTTCCGTGCGGCAGCAATGCGGCTTTGTTCCTCTGTCAGTTGGCTCCTGACAGTTTCCAGTTCTTCTTCAACATGCCTGGTGCGGCTGGTCGATTGCTCCAACTCAGCTTGAACTTCCGCAGTTTGTGCATCTGCAGCCGCCCGTGCCTCTTGGGCGGCTTGTTCGATTTGAGCTTGTGCCTGGGCGCGGGCATTTTGGAGGGCCTGAGTCAACTCATCTTGTGCCGCCTGAAGGGCTTGCTCAGCTTCTAAACGTGCTTCTTGGAGTTGTTGCTCCGATTCTGTAGCTCGGCTTTGAAGCGCTTCATGTTGTTGCAAGGCATCAGACAGTTGGATGTCTTTCGCTTCTAATTGTTGGACAATATTCTGTTTTTCGGCTTCCGCAGCAGACAAGGATTGCTGGATCACCGCGCGAGCCTCTTCCGCCTCCGCAGTGAGTTCCATACGCAGGGTAGCGAGCGCTTCCTCTTGGTTGGTCTGTGCTTGCAGTGTTTGCTGTTCGGCCTGAATTCGGGCGGCCTCTATGGCTTGTTGGGCCTCTACTTGAGCTCGGCTGATGCTTTGTTCGGCTTCTAAACGTGCAGACTCAGCGGCTTCTTCAAACTCCGAAATCTTCCCTTCCGCTTCGGCTGAGCGTCGCGCAGCTTCTTGCAGCCTGTCATGAGATTGTTGCAGTTCACCTTCAGCCGCTTCCAGTGCAGACTGGGTGCCCTCATGTTCTGCTCGCAGCTCCTCAGCCGTATTTTTCGCTTGTCCGGCTTCCGCCACGGCTGTATCAAGCTTGCTCTGAACTTCCGCAAGTTCGACCTTGATGCCTTCACGATCTTTCCGGGCCTGTTCTGCCTCAGATTGAGCCGTTTCCAACGCTTGTCGGGTTTGTCCCGCCATCGCTTGCGTGGCTTGAGCTGCCTGTTGAGCAGTTTGGGCGGCCTGTTGGGCCATATCGATAGTGGCTTTGCTTTGTTCAAACGCTCGTGTTGCATCTTCTGCTTGTTGTCGAGCTTGTGTTGCGTCTTCACGTGCGCTGTCAGCACGAGCCTCTGCCTCTTTCGATGCGGCTTGCGCAGCTTCCAGGGCTTCGCGGGATGCATCCGCACTGCTGTTGGCTTCTTCTGTGGCCGCTTGTGCGGTTTCTACCTCGGTGCGGGCTGCCGCTAATTCTTGGCGNGCTGCGCTTGCATCGGATTGAGCGGCTTCCATCGCCGTTTGGATCGATTGAATGGCTTCATTCGCGGACTCCAGTTGAGCCTTGATGGAGTCGCCATCAGATTTGGCTTTCTCAAGAGCAGCTTTTGATTCTTCTGCACGTTGTTTGGCTTGTTGGGCCTCAGCACTTGCCTTTTCGGCTTCTTCGATGGCTTCAGTGGTTTGTTNTTGCGCAGCTTTTTTGCTGGCTTCTAACTGTGCCGACCGAGCCTCCTCCATTTCTTCAAGGCGTTGTTGTTGGCGGTTTAGATTTTCTTCTTGTCGCGCCAAGCTTTCTTTGAGTTCGATAATGTGTTGATCGCGTTCAGCGATGGCTGTTTCTTGCGCAGCCTTAGCGGCTTCTATCGCCGAGCTTGCGTCGGTATCGTCTGCCCGTTCGGCGGCTTCGGAACGAAGTTTGCGAAGCTCCTCATCTAAAGCTGCGAGTTGATCAGTGAGTGCTTTGACAAGGTGACTGTCTCCCGAAGAAATCGTTGATTCTACGGGGACATCTTCTTTCCCTTTTTCTTTGCTCTTTCCTTTCTGGGTTTTCGCGGTGGGCTTCTCTGCACCAGGGAGCAGGCTTTGGAGGTGTTCATCCAAAAATCCTGCGTGTATCGGTCGTTTGACCGTGAAATCTGGGGGTGTATTTGAAAACCACTGATCAATGATGGCTTCGGACATGTTGCCCGAGGTGATCATCACCACGNGGATACCCCGCAATGCGCCTTCAGTTTTGATGGTGGATATGGCGTTCGCATGCTCTGCGTCATCACCATTTACGATGATGAGCCATGGCGTGTTCTTACATGCTTGCTCGTAGGCGTCTTCGGCGGTGGTAACCGTTTGTACTTTGAAGCTTTGTTCCGAGAACCGTGTGGACAAATAACTTCGTACATCTTCTTGTGAGTCAAGGACCAGTACATTCAAGGGCTGGCTCATTTTCCGCCTCCCTTGTTCAGGTTGCTCAACGCTTTCTTGGCCCATGTTGGGTCGGGAGCGACACGGACCAGCCGCATGAGTAGCTTTTGGGCCGTCTCGACTTCGTTTTGTTCAACCAAGATTTTGGCGAGGTATTCAAGGCCCTCAGGGTGGTTGGGTTCAAATGTGAGTGCGAGGCGCAAGAATTCCTGTGCATCACCGTTCTTGTCGCCAAACAAGTTCCATGTGGACCAACCCAAGTCAGCCATAATGTCTGGTGAAGAAGGATCATCGATCCGAATCTTCTTCAGGATGGGCAATGCGGCCTTGAAGTCATGCTTCGCCATCAATGTGCGGGCTTTCTGATGTTCGGGGGCGAGGCCACTCGCGGGTGGTGAAGCGGCTTCATNGGAAGANGGGGTNGGGGCGCTTGCAGCGGTTTGGAANTCGCCNACTTTTGGCGCCCTGCCTTGCTGCATTCGCTTGTCATACTCTTGGCGGTGGGTGTCGTCTGTCAGCGTTCTCCAGACCAGTTGGACTCCACCGAGCAACTCATCAACTTTGGACTGGACATCCGGTGGAAGTTGGCGTTCCTTTCCGGGGGTACGCCATCGCCGAGCCAATCCTTTACACTTCCGGTCTATGGCTGCGGCTGGCGATCCAGATGGAAGCCCAATGAACGCATAGAAGTCGCGACCCATCCTCTTTCTGTGTGCAGCTCGGAGCTGATCGTCCGTCAGAACCTCTCGTCGTCTCTTTTCTCGAGGGGCAGACTCTCCCCGGTTCCCATCCTTCGGCGCATCGGCTTTTGATTGGGCTGCCGGAGCGGGCGCAGCAGCAGCCTTGGACACTTTGGCCGCAGGCGTTGGCTCTGGCTGTGGGGCATTGAAGGCATCTGTGAGTTGTCCTTCGATGGTGTCGTCTTTGGGTCGGCCTTCGCGATGGGCCAATCCGGCTGTTTCTAAGAACCAAAGCAGTTTCACTAGGTTGCCGGTTCCATCCGGTATTCTGCGGAAGACTTCTTCAATGCTGCACCCATCGCCAATGACATCCGGGAGAGAAGAGAAGTCGTCATCAACACCCAGCGCCGGAAAGAGTGCCGGGCAGAGTGGATCGAGTACGATTTGTCCTGCCTTTGAATCTGTCACCTTGGGAAAAACCGAGTCCATCCCCACGTGTTGTTCGACGGCATGCCAGATTGCGTTCAATCCATTCGATTGGGGGCGGAGGCTGGGATCAATGTTCTTAATGTTGAGTCGTGGTCGTGGTTTGAATGTCCATTTGCCAGAACTCCACAGAAGGGGTGAGCCAATGTTTGAACGCATTCGGCCTTGCTTGTGGTCTCGGACCTCCTGGGCGGACAAAGCACCACTCATCACAATGGCTTCCTCGACATCTTCGCCTTCGCTTAGTTTGTCGCGAATCCATTTGAGTTGCTTTTCTGGAATCAGATTTGCGTTGACCAGCGTTCGTCCCAAATCATCTTCGGGAAGATCGGAACGGTATGAGATGGGTTCACCACCGAGAAAGTAAAGCTGCCGACTGCGTTTTTGGAATTGAATGTCCAAGATGCCACTGAACTGCGTTCGATAAAGCGAGAAAAATACGCGTACGAAAGCTTCTCTTCCATGATCGCCTGTGGCTGTTTTCACCTCGGCAGTCTTTTTCGCCAAACCCCACTCCACACTGGATGTACGCCACCCACAGCGCACAGCACTACCCCCGTTGAGCATGCCGCAGAATGATACAATTGATGAAAAGTAAAAGGTGTTGGATCTTTTATAAATGGCGGGAGGCGTACTGGTCCCAAATCTTCTGGCAACGGTTTTCGAAACCAATGGGATGGCGCGACCGGTTCGGAACAGCGATGTTCGGAGCAGTCAGAGATGCGATTTATTATTGAACGTCCGTTGACAGTCACCTTGCATGTGGCACCTCTTGTATCAGCTACATTGCAATCACACAGGAGGTTGAAATGACGCGTTTGAATTTACGGATTGGAGTTGTACTTCTCTGTGTTGGCTGCCCAGACTTCAAGATTGATGATTCTGGAAGCCCAGGTACAACTGAGTCAATTCCGAATTCAGACACGGATGCCGATGCCGATGCTGATGCCGATGCAGACGCCGATGCCGATGCAGACACGGATGCCGATGCCGATAGCGATGGGTTGCCTTCTGTGGTTCTTTCTGGTGAAGCGATGATGGGACACCTTGAGGCGCTGCAGGCCATCGCGGATGAACATGGTGGCAATCGGTCTGCTGGCTCCACGGGGTACGACGCCTNTGTCGAATATGTGACAGCACAGCTGCAATCTGTTGGGTACGCAGTCACCAATCACGAATTCACAATCAGTGAAGATGTGTGGGATAGCGCGCCAACTGTGACCATTTCATCGGGTGATGAACTGGTTCTATGGGAAGACTTTGCACCCTTTTCCTACACGGGCTCAGGCACGGTTCGAGATGTAGCCATCGTTGCTGTTGATGTCTTGGTTCCGCCCCCAGATGCAGAGAATAGTTCTACGAGTGGCTGTGAAAGCAGTGACTTCTCTGAATTTCCGAATGGGACGATTGCATTGCTGCAAAGAGGGACATGCACTTTTCAGACCAAGGTCGATAACGCCATAGAAGCGGGTGCCAGTGCTGTGCTTATTTTCAACGAAGGTCAGCCAGGAAGACGTGAATTGTTCGGCGGTACTTTGGACGCCAGTGCGGACAACAGTGTTCCGGTGTTTGCGCTTTCCTATGATGCGGGCACAGATTTGATGGACATCGCATCCGATGGTGAAACGGGTTCTGTTTCAGCTGAGGTGCGCTTGATGGAAATGCCATCGGTAAATGTAATTGCTGAAACTGCTGGTGATGATTCTCGTGTTGTCGTTGTGGGTAGCCATCTTGATTCCGTAGAAGCCGGCCCAGGTATCAACGACAATGGAAGTGGGGTGGCGATGATTCTTGAAATGGCGATGCAGTTCGCTCGGGATGAAGTCGTGCCAGAGAATCAAGTGCGCTTTGTTTTTTGGGGCGGTGAGGAGTTGGGTCTGCTGGGTTCCTTGGACTATGTGACCACCATGCCAGAATCTCTTCATACGAAGATATTGGCAAATCTTAATTTCGATATGGTGGCTTCCCCAAATCCGGCGCGCATGATCTACGACGGGTCTGGAAGCATGGGGGGAGGTGGCGCAAGCATTCCTGCCGGTTCAGCCGAGATTGAGACCGTTTTCAACGATTGGTTCGACGCTCAAGGCTTGGCCTACCAAGAAACTCCTTTCGACGGACGTTCCGACTACGGGCCATTCATTTGGACGGGAATCCCTGCGGGTGGATTGTTCACGGGTGCGGAAGGGCGAATGTCTCGTGAAGAGGCAGAGTTGTACGGTGGAACGAATGGGACGGCATATGATGCTTGTTACCACCAAGAATGCGACGATATTGACAACATAGATTGGGACATGTTGGACGAGATGGCCGGAGCGGCAGCAAATGCAACGGTCAAGTTGGGCTTTTGGGAAGGGCCTTTGTCTGGTGGACCTGCCGGTCCCAGAGTCGTTCGGAGTGGTTCCGTACAGGTTGAACTTCCCGATTCATTACCGATGGGTTGTGGAGCCCACTCACCAGTTTGGAGACGCTAAATGCTGTTATTTTCACTCATTCCTTTTCTATCTTTGTCGGCCAATGCTCAGGATATGGTCAACGCTGAAAAAGAAGATGGTTTTGACTTTGCTGTGGCCCTTGGGGCCGACTTTGGAGGGCAGTACTACAGTGCATGTACAGGCTCCCTCATTACGCCGCAGGTGGTCCTCACGGCAGCACATTGCGGCGCTGATATTCCCCTAGAGCTGGTTGTTTCTGCCGGCAAAGCTTTCTTCGGATCTCGTGTAGATGGGGAAGCTGTGGCCGTTGGGTTGTCGGGTGCAACCGTCCATCCCGATTACGTCGAGTTGGCCTCTGGTTTTGGTGGGACTTTGGGAGAGAATGATATTGCGGTTCTTGTTTTAGAAGAACCGGTTGATATCGAGCCCGTGTGGATTTCGGAGGAGATAGTGGATGACGTTGCTGTGGGTTCAACAGTGACGTCGATAGGCTTTGGTATTTCCGATAGTTCGGGAAGTGGGTCGGGTATTAAGCGATCAGCTGAGCTGGTCATCGACTCCACCGACGATACATTTTTGTATTCGGATAGCGATACGAACGAAAATGCAGCACAGATTTGTTCCGGCGACTCCGGTGGTCCGCAAGTCTATTGGGATGGTGAAAAATGGACCCAGTGGGCGGTACACTCCTGGGGTGACCAAAATTGTGCATGGCAATCTGGAAGTACACGTATCGATACCGTTTACGAGTGGATCGTCGATCAACTTGAAGACGTACATGGAACAAGAGATCGGTGTGAGATGTGGGATGTCTATGATGACGGAACCTGTGACTTGGATTGTCCAGAAATCGATCCCGACTGTGTAGAGGATGAGGTTGTCGCGGATGGCGATGATGGCGATGATTCCTCTCCCAAGGTTACGGGCTGCGCCACTGTCGGTGCCAGTTCAGGCGTGTTTTGGCTGCCTTTAGTCGCATTACCGCTTGTTTTGAGGAGGCGTTGGCATACAGGGTGACCAGCGGTCGGGTATGCTGACCGTGTCGTTGGAGGCGGCGCACATGAGACATCTTGGATGGTTGACCCTGTTTGCTCTGTTGGGCGCTGCTTGTAAAAAGGCGCCTGTATCGGTAGATGAGGACTCTGGCGGCCCCGCTATGGACGCCGATGCGGACACGGATACGGACACGGACGCCGATGCTGATGCAGACGCAGACTCGGACGTTTCGATGATTGGGTCGCTGGCCTTGGGCTGGGAACACAGTTGTGCTTTGGACCTGTCCGGAAACCCCATGTGTTGGGGTTCCAATGCAAGCGGACAGTCCACAGTGTCTTCTGGGCCGTGGCTAAAAGGAGCGGCAGGTGGTTCACATACCTGTGTTCTGGCTCCCACCGGCTCCATTGAGTGCTGGACGAGTCGAGAAGGCGGGATTGCGATTCCACCAGAAGGAATCTTTCGGGATGTGGCCAGTGGAAAGGATCATGCCTGCGCGGTCAATCGTGACGGTGCGGTGGAGTGCTGGGGAGCCAACAACCACAATCAATCCATTCCGCCAGCGGGTGTGTTTGAATCTGTGTCTGCGGGCGCTTTTCATAGCTGTGCGACCAATTCGGGTGGATCTGTTTCATGCTGGGGCCAAGACAACGGTGATGGGCGTACGGCTTCCCCGGGTTCTGCTTTGGTTCAAATGGATTCGGGCATGAGTCACAACTGTGGCATTGACTCTGGCGGGAATATTTTCTGCTGGGGAAGCAACGAGTTTGGCGAGGCCTCTCCTCCCGCGGGTGCCTTTTCACATGTATCCACGGGTGGACAGCACAGTTGTGCGCTGAGTGAGGATGGGGTGGCTCTTTGTTGGGGACGAAACCACCGAGGTCAATCGGATGTGCCGGCGGGCCGATATGTGAGCATTGCTGCCGGTCAGTTCCATACCTGTGGCATCAACTTGACCTCAACCGTTGTTTGTTGGGGAGAAAATGCTGCTGGACAAGCATCTCCACCGCCAACAGGGAGTGGAGATGCGGTTGATACAGGAATGTCAGGAGCCATAGATTACGGGATTGAGTAGCCGTGAAGTATTTCTTGTTCATGGTGGCCGTGGGCTGTTCAGCCAAGCCCTCTAAGCAGGTAGATACGCATGGTGAAGGTGATACCGTTGATGGTGGCGGCGATTCTGCTATCGACTGTGTTGCGTACCCTTGGCAGTCTGCAGTGGCAGGAGAGGCAATAGCGCCCATGGATGGCGCGCAGATTGAAGATCATGAAGCTGCACAACAACTCGCGAGTACGATTGTAGAGCAACCCCATGTTGCGGCGGTGCTATGGCGTGAAGCAGACGATTACCATGTGCGTACGGCATCGGTAGCCACCCATTTTTCGCGCACGAGAGATGAAGGTGGGAATTGGTCTTTGGAGTGGGCGGATTCTTCACCCCTGAACACAGATCCCATGATCGACACGACGTTGGCTCAGGAGTTGGGTCATTCAAATCCAGAAGGGACCACGTATCCGGAACATGGGTACGGAGAAGGGGATGGTCGGTTGTCGTTTTCTACCGTGGAGGAGGGAAGCTTCCCTTTTCTGAAACGCCGATTTTCGTCCTTGTTTGATGGAGCTAATTCTCCAAATATGGCTGTTTTGTTGGCACCATACGCTGCGGGAGGCGTGGGTTCCCATGGGGATGCTTCGGCTACCCAATCTCGGGCGCCCCTGGTCCTTCGGGGGCCAGGAGTAAAAGCAGGCGTGCTTGAGGTTGCAGCCAACCATGTGGATGTCGCTCCCACGGTAGCAGGATTGTTGGGAGTGGAACCCGTCACAGGTGTGGATGGGCGCTCTGGTCGTTGGACGACGGGTCAGATGTTGGCGTGGCAAGATGGCCAGGTGCTTTCTGACGCACTGGATGAACAATGTGCGTATGGTGCTGCCAAACACGCTCTTGTTTTGATTCTCGATGGTCTGAATCACAATGAATTGATGGATGGTGTGGTTGCGGGCCGGTATCCAAACTTGGCAAGGATCGTAGATGAACACGCCGCCATATTTTCCGGTGGGAGCGTTGTAGGGTGGCCAAGTTTTTCACTGCCTGGGCATGTCTCTATTTTCACGGGGGCATGGCAGGGGCACCATGGGATGATTTCCAATTCTTTTTATGACCGTGAGACTGGGGGGAGTGGCCCTGGNATTTCGTTATCCGAGATGTTGGCCAACCGTGACGCCGGGCGGCGTGCGATGGATCAATATCTTTCACCGGATGTGGAAACATTATTTGAGGCGGTTGCGCGCAGTTCGCCGGAAGGGGTGATTGCATCCATCAATGAACTGACGACACGAGGTGCTACCTGGGATCCCACAGCCGCCCTTCCACCGGCGCCACCGACCGACATCGCTGTTTATGCGCTGGCTGACGAGGCGGCTTTACTGCAGGTCGCACATGTCTTTGAGGTGGCAGGACCACCCGCTCTTATGGCTGTTAGTTTGTACCTTTCGGATGCAGCCGGCCAGGACTACGGCCCCCACGGCGATGATGCTCGAACGGCCTTAGAAGAGACGGATGTTCGCGTGGGTAAGATCATAGACCAGTACCAAGATGCAGGTGTTTTCGATGATACGGTCTTTGTTTTGACTGCCGATCATGGCATGGAGTTGATGGACTCGTCCCGTACTGCGAGTTGGGCTGGAGCCATCGATGAAGTCACTCGATATGACCGAATGTTGTATCTACCATGATGACCCTGTTGCTCATGGTGGGGTGTACATCATCCGTTGGTGATGATCCGGGCCATGACCCGAGCCTGAAGTGCAATGGGCATGAAGCGCTGTGTGACCGTGCGGTGAATGCTGTCGCTTTTGCGGGAGCTCACAACATCATGTCGAGTGCCGAGCGAGAGTGGCTGGCCCCGAATCATTTGGTGGCCATGCCGCAGCAAATGCAGAATGGTGTTCGTGGTCTCAATATGGACGTGTACAACGTCGATGGTGTTTTGATGCTCTGTCATGGGTACTGCGAGTTGGGATCACAGCCATTGAGCGAAGGTTTACGAGAGGTAGATGTTTTTCTTCAGGAACACCCAAACGAAGTGTTCATGATCACGTTTCAGTCCTCGGTAGATGTACAGTTGATGAATGATGCATTTGTCGAGTCTGGTCTCCAGGAACACGTATATGCCCATGAATTGGGTACACCATGGCCCAGTCTGAGGACGCTCATCGATTCTCAGTCTCAGGTGGTGGTGTTCTCTTCTGAAGGCGGTGGGACGGAAGGTTGGTACCATGCGCAATGGGATTGGTGGTTCGACAACCCGTACTCAGCAACATCTGTTGATGATTTTTCCTGTGATGTAGATCGGGGCGAAATCACCAATGACTTGTTCAATGTGAATCATTTTTTAACCAACCCCATAGGGATGCAGGAGTTCGCGGAAGAGGTAAATTTCAATCCTGTTTTGAGGGACCATGTGTTCCGTTGTCAGGACGAAACCGGTCGACTTCCCAATCAGGTATTGGTGGATTTTGCGAGTATTGGTGACTTGATTTCCGTTGTGGATGAACTCAATCAGGTAGACTGATACTTCCAAGAAGTTTTGACGGAGGAAGGATGTCGCAATCAAGAAACGCTGCTTGTGCGTGTGGTAGCGGTTTGAAATATAAACGCTGTTGTGGCGCCCCAGGAGCGGAACCGAAGGTTGCTGTTGATTCAGCGGATGACGGAATGGTTGAGTCGACGACTAAAAAGAAACCAACTTGGGCCTTGCCTTTGGGGTTGGAGGTTTTGGCGATTGCTGCTGCGGTGGTGGTCGGGGTACTCAGGGAATCTGCCGCGGATGGTTTGGCGGTCGGAATGGCTTTGAGTATGGCTGTAGTTGTATTTGTTTTTTCCCGCGGAGCGCCCCAATCGACTGGACGTGGAAGTTCAACAGCGATCAACTTTGGTATGGGCGGACGACGCGCAGCACGAAGGAAGAACAGAAAGAATCGACGGCGCTAATTCTTAGGCATCGCCGACGGCTGGGGTTTCGATCATCATGATGGCAGCCTCGGCGCTCATGTTCTGGCTAATGATGTTGCTGATGCCTGGATAATATTCATCCACAACCAGCACATTGTGATGTACCAGACTTTGAAACATGCTGTGGTTGAAGTTTTCAGCGGAGACTTGAATGCTGGTCTTGAAGCGCACTTCACCTTCATTGATGTCGAACTCAAAGTTTCCGACATTGAGTCCATGATTGGCACGATGTAAGAACAGCCCCATGGGCGGATGCAAGTCGTCGGGTACTTTCAGGTTTAGCACCGAATAAAAAAGGAAATGGTTCGACTCTTCAAGGATGACGGCCAAGCAATCCCATTCGCCATTGTCACCCTTAAAGGCCGTCTGTAAAACGGTGTCTGAAAGAGACTGTACGTCCCATTCATCCTTTTGGAAGAACTCGATTGCCTGTTTCATCAATGGACCCATACATGCTCCGATGGTCACACCCTATGCGCTTGATGATTTGTCTGCCACGAAGGGTATGATGAAGTGTGCTTGGAGTATTCATGCGTAGTGCTTGGTTGGTGATGCTGTTGATGGGGTGTGAAGCGAAACACACCGATGGTGCAGAGTCTATTGAGATGGTGTCGGAAGGTGAGCTAACCGTACTCTCTTACAATGTTCATGGACTTCCAGAAGCAATCACAGGGGACGATACATCTGGCAGGATGTTGGATATCGCTCCTCGACTTGCAGCCTGGGATATTTTGGGCTTGCAGGAAGATTGGGATCCAAGCAATCACTCCAATCTGATCGCACAAGTCGATCATGAGACACGCCTGTGGTTCGATGAAGTTTTGGATGATCGGTTTTACGGATCGGGTCTTTCTATTTTGGCTCGATATCCAGTGGTGGAACAGATGCAGGTCCACTACAGCACGTGTTCGGGTCTCACTGACGGGGCGTCCGACTGCTTGGCTTCTAAAGGTTTTCAGGTTCTGCGGATCGACTTGGGCGGTCCGACTGTCGACGTATACAACACCCATTTTGAAGCGGGTGGTGGTACGGAAGATAATGCTGCACGTGCCGTCCAGGTCTCCGAGGTTCTTTCGGCGCTGCAAGAATGGTCTGCGGGTGAAGCGGTTGTGTTTACAGGAGACTTCAATCTGCGCTGGTCAGACCCTGAAGATGCCCCTTTATTGGAGCAGTTGGCGGATGAGGGTGGGCTTGTGGACTCTTGTGAGGCTGTGGATTGTGAAGAGACGGATCACATCGATCGTGTGTTCTATAGAAGTGGCGGAAACGTAGAAATCGATGCAATTTCTTGGTCCAATCGGTCTGGTGAATTCCTTGATTCAAATGGCATTGATTTATCGGATCATCCTCCAATATCGGCGACATTGGCTTGGCAGTTGGTGGAGTGAAAATGTGAGGTTCACTTGGATTTCACTGTTCTCATTTAGCCAACTGACTAAATTGCAACTGTTATGACTACGGCTTTTGCTCCCAGTTCAGAACAGCTAGCCCACGACTTGTACGCGATTTTGCGTGAGTTGGACCCGAGTCATTGCCGTGATGAATTGCAGGCTTCGATGAAGGCGCGCGTGAAGCTCTTGCGGGATCAACTGCAAGAACTGGTGGCCAATGTTGAGGCTCGGGCGCCGGCACCTGCGATCACGGCAGTATGTTCTCGGCTCACGGAACTAAAGATGTTGCTGGACAAGGATTTGCACGGTCCAGACCTGCCATCCAGCTGGGATGATTTCCGAACCCGGGTGTCTCCCGCGTATGAGCGATTGGCTGCGAGCCTCCGTCACCTGGATATTCATGTGCCCTCCTTGAGGCCGACCAACTACGCTCGGAATATCTACCATGTGTCCAATGCATTGTTTGCCGTGGTGTTGTTGTTGTTCATCACCGAACGCCAAGCTTTGATTTTGTCATCCAGTGTGATGTGTCTGGCATGGACTTTGGAAGTGACCCGGCGGATTGTACCGGCTGTAAATGACTTCTTGATGTGGTTGCTTGCACGATTTGCTCATCCTCATGAAGCTTGGCGGGTAAACTCAGCCACTTGGTACTCGACTGCGCTGTTTATTTTGGCATGCATGTGGGACTTGAAGGTGGCTTCGGCGGCAATTGTCGTCCTTGGCTTTGGTGATCCGATCGCCGCCATTATCGGTAGGCGATATGGTCGGGTTCAACTGGTCAACGGGCGCACCATCGCCGGCACACTTGCTTTTGTTGTAACGGCCACAGTGATGGCTTGGATATGGTTGGTGGCCGCTTGGTCAACGCCTGTTTTGATGGCCCTGTGTTTTGCATTGAGCGCATCCATTCCTGGAGCCTTGGCGGAGTTGTTTAGTCGTCGTATCGATGACAACTTGTCCATCCCGGTGGCCGCTGGTGTGGGGATGTGGGCATTTATTTTATTTTTTGGATGAGCCTATAGAGGCTTAGTCGTCGATGTTTTGTACCATCGGTTTCCAAGTCGCCTTGTCTTCATTCAAACAACCCAGATGCTCTACCGGGTTGGACAAGATTTCTTGTACGCGCAGAATGGCCCGTCGCGTCGATAGCCCATCATCGATGCGTTCATCGTATGAGTACCGAACGGTCAATACTTTACCGGGCACAATGGAACCATCTTCCACGACTGGCTCATCTTGAATGGCTCCGACCATCATGAATACGGAACTGGTGCCCCATTCATATAGGTGATGGAAGCCGGGTTGCATACCAAGGGAGCCCAGGTTTGCGACAACCGCGGATGTGTACAGCGAGTCTTCTTTTGTAAATGCATACGGAAGCAGATTTATGTAATCGAGTGCGTGAAATAGCCAGGTGAACAGACGAAGAACCGTACGGGGCAGCAGGTTGAAGAGAGCGTATTCTTTATCGGAGTGCGTTTTTTCTCCTGAACGTTGGTGAGTGATTGAGTCATTCATCCGACCGGCCAAGGACGCAAAGTTCTCGGAGTTGTCCATTGGGATTCGAACCACAGCCAGTTTGGCTTTTCGGTCCAATGCTTTCCGTTTCATACTGAAGGTGATGGCTCGTTCTTTTCGTTTATACAGTCGCCGTCCAATCACGAACTGGTTCATTCGTGGGTTTTCACCAATGGCGACGTTGAGTGCCGCCACGGCAGCGTGGGTCACATCACACTCAAATTTTGGCTTGGCTTCTGCCAGATATTGAATCAGGTTCTCGGCTCGGATTTTGTCCTCGTAATAGACAACACATTCGTTTCTGGTCGGCATGACGAACCACATCAGTCTTCGATATGGATGTGCTCCTTTGACAAGGGTTCCATCGGCTCGACTGGTCTTAAAGTGCGCCAGGACGAAGAGGGCGGATAAAATCAGAAATGTGGTGACTGCCCACGCATACTGAGGGGGGAATAGGTCGTACACTGCCATGAGAACTCCCAATAGAGAACAGGGGCTAACCCATGTTGACTACGTCCAGAGTGAATGGATTGATTCAACGCGCATGGAGGAGCCGGTTCGTTTCGACTCGGTCATCGTTGGACAGGCTTACAGTTGCTTTAGGTGTTCCGCCACGATTCCAGAAAGTGCTTCGTAGTTTTGAGCGCCACGACAGGTGGGGTCATGTTCAAAGACATCGAATCCGGCGTGTTGTGCTTTGCTTAGGCTATTGTTGATTCCAATTTGTACGGGCAGTAAAACCTCTCCGTACGCAGCCTCCAATTGATTTCTGACCGCTTCGTTTAGGGTGATGTTTCTTCCATCAACGCGAGTGAGGAGGAGCCCCAAAATATCGATATTGGGGTTGAGCCGGTTGGCAATGGTGCTGACCGTTCCAATCAGAGCGTCGACTCCGTTCACCGCCAGTGGGGAAGGGTCGCATGGAACGAGAACCAAATCTGCCGCCACCAATGCATTGACCGTCAGGTTGCCCAGGTTGGGGGGACAATCGATGATGATGACATCATAGTGGGTACGCGTAGTTCGGAGTGAATCTCTGAGAATGAACTCCTTTCCGATTCGTGTCCCAAGGAGGTCTTCTGTTCCGGCCAGGCGTGGGTCACATGGGGTCACGTGAAGGTTTTCAACCATGGTTTCTGCGCTGATCTCCATGACTTCACGGCCACCGCGTTCGTCCGTCAAGATGGAAGATAGTGCGCCACCTCCAGCATGTACTTGCTTCTTTATGGCTGTATACACGTGACCTTGTGGATCGACATCGACGAGGAGAACTTTCAAATCATGAAACCGAGCCAGTGCGCTGGCAAGGTTCACACTGGTCGTTGTCTTTCCAACACCACCCTTTTGGGCTGCGATGGCAATGACTGTGGCGTCTTTGTTGCCGGAAGGAAGGGTTGGCGTTGACTGTGTAGAAGAGTCTTCAGTGCCAGAGATTCGACGGATACCAGATTTGAGCAGGCTTCGCATGATGCCTCCAAGAGGGGAGAGTGGAGGGGGGCGGGCAAGAATAGTCCGCAAGAGGGTGTGCTTCTGGTGTATCACAAATGAGCCAAGTGTTGTAGTGTCAAGACTTTTGTGGACGACATTTTTTTTGGTTATGGGGTTGAAAAGTCGTCGTCTAAGCTCTGTTAATGCGCTTTTTGGTGACCTAAATGGATGACGCAGAGGGTCTTGTCTCAATGTGTATGGCTGTGGGTTATTGAGCGGAACTCACTGGAGGGGTCAATGAACAAAACCATGGTCACACTGTTGAGTGCGGCGTTGACCTTTTCAATTTTGGCGCCAATCAAGGAAGGCTGGCGTGGGGTGTACGGTGACAGTTTCCCCATGTCTTGGTACCCCATGTTCTCTAAACCCAGGAGACCATTGGAGCGCATCACGTACATGGTGGGCGTTTATCCAGATGAAAAACGCACTGTGATTCCATCTACTTATTTTGTGCGTGGTCCGATGAATCAGGCCCGGCGGCATGTGGCCAAGTATGGTCGAAACAGCACCAAGTCTATGGAGCTATGTGAGCGTGCAGCGAAACGTATCGCAAAAGCGGAGACTGGCCGCCAGTCTAAAATTGTACAAGTCCGTCTGGTTCGTGGGTCTTTCAGTCGGGAGGACTATTTTGGTCGTCGGAAAAAACTGCCGGTGGTTGACTACGTGAAGGCCGCTTGTGACGTTCCGGGTCGGGATCCCATCGATAAACCAAACCGTGGAACAGCGCTGAAGTACAAGAAAGGCAAGCGGGTAATGGAATGAAACGAATCGTTACAGTACTCGACCGCTGGTGGTTTCCTGTTGTGTCTCCGACACGTTTGGCGGTCATTCGAATTCTTACGGGCATATTCAGTGTTTGGTACATCTCCCGACGCGGTCAATGGTTGGATCCGTTTGAAAGAAAAGAGGCAGACCTTTTCGACCCGATAGGACTCGCCACTCTACTGGATGGACCCTTACCTCCAAATACTGTTGAGTTTTTAGGAATCGCGACCACAGTTCTTGGGGTGATGTTCATATTGGGCCTGTGGTGGCGGCTCGTTGGTCCTGCTTTCGCAGCATTGTTCATGTTCACACTCACCTACAAGAATTCGTGGGGAATGTTGTTTCATACCGAAAACATGCTTGCACTTCACGTTCTGGTTTTGGGGTGTATGCCGAGTGCAAATGTGTTCGCGCTTGACCCATGGATTCGGAAGAAATGGTCCACTCCTTTGTTGGGATGGTTGGGTTTTGTTCGCGGTACAACGGAAGCTCATTGGAAAATTGGTTCAGCCATTCGAATGCTGCAATTGGGTACAACACTTCCGTATGTTGTGGCTGGGGTCGCAAAAATTATGGGACCCGCAGGCTGGGGTTGGGCAATCGGTAGCAACCTTCGTGATCAGGTTGCGATGAATGGAATCTGGTATGCCATGACCACCAGAAAGGTCCGAGAGATCACCTACTATATTTACGATTATGACTGGCCTTGGACGGTCTTGGCTGTGGTGACATTGATTGTTGAATTTGGGGCGCCCCTTGCCATGCTCCACCGACGTCTGGGCTATTTCTTCATCATCACGGTTCTCGGGCTGCACTGGGGAATCGACATCCTCATGGCCATCGCCTTCAAATATCAAATGTGTGGCTTGGCTTTTGCCTGCTTCATTGAGTGGGAGCGTGTGCTTGGCTGGGTGTCTCGCAAGCTGGAGCCTCTTCGAGGGCGGATCGGTCCAGCAAGAAAGTCGTCATCTTGATTCCACACGCCTCGGTCGACAGGCGGGTATCTGCAGGAATCGTGTGGCTATTTCATGATCCACGTGGATTCGATTTTCTTGGAGATCTTTGGAGCGCCCTGGATGTAGATCCAGATGGCGCTTAGATCCTCATCCGACATCCCTGCGTAGCTGAACCATGGCATAGGGGAGTTTGGGTCCGTTGGACTGGCGTCTCGTTGTCGTGCAGCATCCGTTCTGAATGCACGGAATTTGTTGAGAAAATCCTCTTCGCCCCAGTAGCCAATTCCGAAGCCCTCATCTGCAGATATATTGGGTGAAATCGCAGTCCCAGTGGTCATTTTGAATTCTCTCCCTCCAGATAGAAGGGCGNTTTCATCCATGACTTTGCCTTTGTCGGGAGTATGGCAATGGATGCATCCCGCAATATTGGCCAAGTATTTCCCCTGTTCAAACTTATTGCCCTCAGGTGCGGGTTCAGAGAACTCAGGCCTTTTCGGCATTTTGTTTGCGACCATTCCCAAGACAAAAGTGAGTTTCCGCTCATAGGCATCAGTTTCGATGGGGGTCACTGTGCGTAGATAGCTCACGATGGATTTGGCATCATCGGGTGTGAGCTTTGCGTATTGTGGGTAGGGCATAATGGGAAACAGCCCGTACCCGTCACGGTGTTTGCCGGCACTAATGGCCTGTAGAAGTTCTCCGTCCGTCCATGCGCCTATGGCTTGCGGTGTGATGTTGGTGGCGTGGAGAATCCCCGGAAAGCCCCGTTCTACATCCCAGCGTTCACCCCCAGCGCCTTCTGTTCCTTTTACAGTGGGACCCGCAAAGATTTCCCAGTTTCTTTCGGAGTGACAGCTCATGCATGCTGCGACATGATTGGTGAGGTATGCGCCTCGCGCGACCTCTTCTTCATCGGTGGACGTGACCACAATTAGTGGTTCTCCGACGCGTTTTTGCATGGCAGACTGCGAACAGCCACTAAGAGTGGCCAGCAAAGAGATGGCTATCGTCAGGGTCATAGAAATGGGTACTCCTGGGCCTAGCATATCGCATCCGCCATCAGATTATCTGAGTTGTTCTTCAGCTTGTGGCGGATTCGTTTGTCGCGGGTGGTAATATGTCGGCAAGATTTGGGGAACTATGCTTGGCGTTGGGATCATATGGGCTTCGTTCTGGTTTGGTGTTGGCTGTAGCCACAACAAAACCGCGGGTTCGATAACAGAAGACTTTCCTCCATCGGTCGACATTGTGAGTCCTACCGAAGGTGAACACCAGTATGTGGATGAAAAGGTCGCTCTGGTGGCGATAATCTCGGATGCTGAAGACGAAGATGAAGATCTTGAGGTCTCTTGGTGGAGCGATATCGATGGGGAGCTGGATGTCGATATAGATTTGCGAGGTGGTGGTGAAACCCTGGCCACAATCCGATTGTCTGAGGGGGAACACATCCTTCGGACGGAGGTTGTAGACAGTGCTGNGCAGGTCGCATCCGATCAGGTCAGCACGACGGTAGGTCCTCCCAACATGAGTCCCAACTGTTCGATCACCTTTCCAGTCGATGGATCGGCTGGAAACCCTGGAGAAATGGTGGCGCTGACCGCTGCTATTTCCGATCCGGATGTGGCGGCTGATTTGTTGACTGCGGAATGGGCATCTACAGTCGATGGGCCTTTGGCCGAGACAACGGTGAGTACCGACGGCACTGCGGTGTTGCCGTGGAACGACTTGACGGTGGGTACGCATACCATTCAGTTGATCGCTCGAGATGAAGCCGGAGGGATGTGTACCGACACGATTGTCTATGTCGTTGGGCAAGGGCCAGAGCTTACGATTCACTTGCCTGTGGATGGTGCTGTGGTGGACGAGGGCGCATCTGTTGAGTTCGCAGGCTTGGCATTGGATGCGACCGATGCTTCTGGAGATTTGAACCTAAAATGGCGATCAGATGTTGATGGGGTGGTGAATGAGCAGCCACCCGACTTTGATGGAAGCATGGAGTTCCAGGTGNCGGATTTGAGCAGAGGTCACCACACCATCACGCTGTGGGCTCGAAACTCGATTGACCTCAGTAACGATGCATCGATCACTTTAACGGTGAATGGCCTACCAACGGCTCCGGAAGTTTATTTAGACCCAGATCCTGCAACAAGTTCAGATGATTTGAGCGCGGTGATTGAAACGGCGTCCGAAGATCCGGAAGGATCCGAAGTTGCATACACCTATTCCTGGTACCAAAACGGGGTGCTGTTCACGGAAGGGTCGACGGCCGTGATTCCCGCTGAAAGTACAGAAAAGGGAGAAGTGTGGCGGGTCGTTGTTACCCCAGACGATGGGATCACCAATGGGTATCCTGGTGAAGCCGAAGTCATCATCCGAAACAGTCCACCGAATGTAACGGAGGTAAACCTTTCACCCGATCCTGCCGTGACCACAGATACGCTGACCTGTACCGCCATCGGGGCGATGGATTGGGATGGAGATGACATTACGCTCACGTATTCGTGGGTGGTGGATGGGACGACGCTGCCAGTCACCACCGATACACTGTCTCCTGAATGGTCGAGTCGAGGACAAGAGGTCTATTGTGAAGTGCTGCCCACCGATGGCCGCGATGAAGGATCGGCGACCCGTTCAAACATCATTACCATCGGAAATTTGGCACCATGGGTAGTGGAAGCCAACATCACGCCAGATGCGGTCCGTTGGGGTGACAGGCCGACGTGTATCTACAGTGGATATTCGGACCCAGATGGTGATACTGATCGGTCCACCATCACTTGGTCTGTGAACGGTGTGTTCGCATCTGAGGGCGCCATTGCTCATGGCTTGTATACCCGGGGTGACATTCTGACCTGCACGGTCACACCTTCTGATGGGTCATTGGATGGTGAACCAGTCAGCACATCAGTGACGGTTCTTAATAGCTTGCCGTCTCACGAATTTGTGGAAATGACTCCGGTGCCAGCAGATGTGGACGATACGATCCATTGTATGGCCTGGGGGTATTTCGACCCCGATGGTGACCCAGATGATTCGTACATCACCTGGGACATCAATGGTGGTGTGTGGGGGATCTCTGCATCCATTTCAGATGCGTTCGAGGGCGGCGACGTGGTGACATGTACGGTGATGGCGTTCGATGGTTACGAAGAGGGCGGAGC
>PALY01000045.1 GCA_002707085.1 Deltaproteobacteria bacterium | reverse complement strand
TACAGGAGGCCGATACAATGCCGTGTACCTCTCCAGGAAAGGTCGGCGGACGGATCTGGTTCTTCTGCAATTTCGATTTGGACCGCATTTAGAAATCAGAACCGTTCGAGGGGTCCAGTACAACCCACACGATGGTCGTTTTGGTTCCACTCAGTTTTGGGTGTGCTTTGGCTGCCCAGGCCATCTTCAACTTCGCCAGTCGCCGTTTCTTACCCAACGGCTGACATCCACCAACAGTTGTGTGAACGAAGGCGCGACAAAAAGGTCGGTTTGAAAGGTTGTGGGATCGAAGGGGGTCTGTGCAATGGTTTCAAGATCCCATTTGTGGATCCTTGCCCGCTTGCTGAAGCCCTCCAGTTCACCACATGAACTGAGCAGTCCAGCACCGAATGCCTTGATGTCGTCATTTTCGCGGACGAGCCCGAATTCCATGGTGTACCAGTACATCGAACCAATGCGTTCCATTTCTTCTTCTGTGGCGACATCTGCGGCGTCACCAAGAAGTCGGTTTACTTCTGCTATTCCTGGGTGGACCAGTGTAGCGGCATGTCCAATCAATTCATGAACGACATCAGGTTCAGGGGTGTACAAGGGTCGGGAATGGTGGCGGATGTACTGGGTAGACAAAAATACACGTTTGCCCAGATAGCGCATGAATGTACGTGCCGTGACGAGGCCTGCGACAGGTTCAAAGCGGAAACCGGCTGCGGATTGCAGTTGATGATTGAGGCTATTGAGTTGAGGTATTTCTGTGTGGCTGAGTGGCAGAAATTGTTGAAGCTCTAAAATCTCTTTCGTCACCAATTGCTGATGTAGGGGTTCCAGTTGTGTCCAAATCGTATTCCATACTCCATGCTCTTCCTTTGTATATGGAGCTTCTGGGATGGAGCTGCCCGACCTGTAGCTAAGCGCGATCTGAGCGATGGTATTTCTTCGGTCTCGGTATACACGATCTCGAAAGCCGGGGTGATCAGGATCGAGCTCTATAAGGTCCGCTGACCCGCCTGCGTGCAAGGTGGGTTTCATGTTGGTTTTCCGACCAGTTCACGCACGACGACACTTGCGCATGTCAGTCCAAAGGATCCAGTTACAAAGCCAGCTGTACCCCAAATTACGTTTCTGTCTTCACAGGTGTGAAGATCATTTTCATTGTTGGGGCAGACACAATGAAAACCATTTCCGTTGTCGTAGTGAAGGTCGACTGGATTCGACAGGTTTTCGGTTGAATAGACCGCTGGAATACCGAATGATTCTGAACGAGGGAAGTTGTATTGACGCCGGAGGATTTTACGAACACTGGCAGCCAGAGGATCCACCCGAGTTTCCGAAAGATCGGCAACAGCGATTCGGGTGGGATCCATCCGTCCAGATGCACCTGTGGAGCAGACGATGGGGATGTTCCGCTCTCTGCAGGTTGCCAAGAGGTGGCATTTCGCAGTGACGTTGTCGATGGCATCTACCACAAAGTCAGTGTCTGAAGGCAACAGTTTGTCGGACAGCCTGGCATCATAAAAAAGAGGTACGGCTTTGATGGTTGCTTGCGGGTTGATCAAGCGTAGGCGCTCGGCCAAGATGGTCGCTTTGGGTTTCCCAACATTTCCCCGCATGGCTTGAAGTTGTCTGTTTGCATTGGTCACACAAACAAGGTCAAAATCAACCAATGTTAGATGGCCCACTCCACTTCTCGCGAGTGCTTCGGCAGCGAAAGACCCCACCCCGCCGAGTCCGATAACGGTGACCCTGCTGTTGAACAGCTTGGACATTGCTGAATCACCAACCAGTCGACCGATGCGATCAAATCGGCGATGCAATCGGTATGTATCTTCGATCATGGTATTTCCAGTTTGAACAGTAGACATGCATTCCTAAGGGTTCGTTTGGCCACGGTCTCGAAGGTTTCCTCTCGGAGAGTGGCCACGGCATTTACCACGTCTACGAGGAATGCGGGTTCATTCGGACCTCTGGGACGTGTGATCGGGGTTTGATCGGGCGCATCGGTTTCAACCAGCAACCGATCCATGGGGATGTTTTTTGCGACTTCCCGAACCTTTTTTCGACGCACATCGGTAACAGTGCCAGAGAAACTAATGTGTAAGCCCATGTTGATGTATCGCTTCGCATCAACGCCATTTCCGCTGAAACTGTGAACCATTCCTCCTGCAGGTGGCAGTCCTTCGTCTTTCAGTATGGAGATGGCTTGCTCGTGGGCCCGAACAATGTGGAGAACCAATGGTAAATTGTATTGCTTGGAAAGCCGGATGTGTTGGCGAAATACAGTGGCTTGGATGTCGCGAGATTCTTTTGAAACCCGTTTACTGTGATCGATGCCAGTTTCGCCGAGGGCAATTGGTTGAACGGGAGGGTCGGCCAACATTTTCTGTAGAAGATCCATCTGCTCTTGAATCTGCTCTCCTGTTGCATGGGCTACCGACCACGGGTGTAGTCCCCAGGCCACATGGATGTTTTCGTCATGCATTTCATTTTGCTTCTTCCAGCCTTCCGCGTTCACCCCGGCAATCAAAACTCCATGCACACCCGCTTTGCGCGCTCGCTGCCACACCTCATTTGCGTCCGCCATTCTCTCCAAATGACAATGGGCATCAAACATGATTTATTCAGGTGTTCGGTGGTGGCGGATGGCCCAACCACGGACCGCCTGCTCTAGTTTTTCTCGATTGATGGGCTTGGCAAGCAAGTCGTTCATACCGACTTCACCGTAGTGGGCGACTCGGTGGAGTTCCACATCCGCAGTCATGGCGAGAATGGGAACTTTTGGTAGTTGTTGTTCTGCTTCCCAAGCTCGAATCAGGCGGCTTGCCTCCATTCCATTGATGTCTGGCATTCGAATGTCCATCAAGACGAGGTCTGGCTGGTCTTTCTTGTAAGCAGCGACGCCTTCTGAACCGCAGGATGCCAATGAAACCTGGTGGCCCAGTGATTCCAGCAACTCACCCACAACTTGGCGATTGAGTGGTTCATCTTCGACAACCAAGACATGGGTTCTACCTGAGGAAATGGGTGCATCAGTGGGATGTCGGTGGTTGGTCCCTGCGTTGGCATTAATCGGAAGAGTAAACCAAAAACGAGTGCCCACTCCGTCGGTGGTTTCAAACCCAAACTGGCCACCCATCAGACTGACCAGGCGAGAACAAATGGGAAGCCCAGCCCAGTGCCTCCATACTTCTCCGTCGTACTTCGTTCGGCTTGCCCATAGGGCTCAAAGATCTGCGAATGTGCATCTTCCGGGATCCCGATGCCGGTATCTTCTACACCGAAAACAATGCCTTCGCGACCGTCATCCAACGTATGCTTCCACAGTTCGAGAGTAATGGAACCTTCGGGCGTGAATTTCAATGCATTGCTGATGAGGTTGACCAATACCTGACGGATTCGAAGTGGATCGCCGATGACCTCAGAGGGGATTTCAGGATCGATCTCCAGCAACAGGTCCAAGTTTTTTTCTACTGCTTGCGGGCGGTAGCTTCGTTCAATTTCCTCGATGAGCAAGGCAGGGTCGATTGCTTTGGGGTTGATTTCGATTCGATCTGCCTCCATCTTCGAATAGTCCAACACGTCGTCAACAAGCTCCAGTAGCGATGTGGCAGATCGCCGGAGTATGTCGATTCTGGCTTCTCGAACTGCAGGCTCCGCCGGCAACTCAAGGAGGTCGATGGTCCCCATGATGGCCGTGAGAGGGTTCCGAATCTCGTGACTGACCTGTGCCAAGAAGGTCCCTTTGGCCAGAGACCCGGCCTCTGCCACCCCTTTTGCCAGCCGTAGTTGCTGCTGAGTATGGCGTAAACTTTGTTCAACCTTGGTTCTTCGTTCGATTTCCTGTTGGTAGATGGCAAATGCTTTACGAAAGCGGCTTTGCGTAAAAAAGGCCAGACCAGCAGCGTTCAGCACCGCCCACGATGTGACCAAAAACCACAAGGCTGGGGTTTGTTCCACAATGACTGGAAAGGTGTGACCAATGAGGTGTAGATACCAAAATACGAACAGCGATAAAATGGCGATTACGGTGCCAATGACCAACATTCGAGGTCGGGTGAATGTAGCCAAATAGACGGGGATGATTGGAAATAATGTGATGGCTGCATTGTTGAAGCCACCGGAGTTGTATGTCGATAGGATGGACATCCCAGCGACGAGTATGGTGATGCCTTCAAGACCCAGTGTTGCAGACTTGCTTTTGATAATGGAAAGGCCACACAGACAACTGAGGAACAGGCCTACTACGTATGGGTATAGGGTCGTTGGATCTTCAGACAGAGGTACGGCAAAAGCGATCAGTCCCCAACCAACCACGGCTCCGAAAAAGGTCGTAAATAAACCGATTTGTACGCGTAGGTGTCGATCAGGATCTCCCTTCACTTCTGAAGAAAGATGTCTGTCACTCCATGAAAATATTCGGTTGTAGAAACTTTGGGTGTCGCGCTTCATACTTTTCACTGCGGGTCATTTTCGGCCTGAACAGATTGTTGTCCGTGATCTAATCTACCTTCAAAACCTTTCGTGGGATCGGAAGCATCTTCCGCATCGGACATGACCTTCAGAGATTCACCCTCTAAATGGGCCATCAGCACAGTTGCTGTGGAGTCTCCAACGACGTTGGTGGCGGTTCGGAACATGTCTAGGATTCGGTCGACTCCGAGAATCAAGGCCAAGCCTTCAGTCGGTACACCAATGGCGGTCAACACCATGGCCAATGTGATCATGCCAGCCCCTGGCACGCCAGCGGCACCCACACTTGCCAGTGTCGCCGATACGACGATGGTCACTTGATCGCCCATCGATAGGTCCATGCCGTAAATCTGTGCGATGAAGATGGCCGCGACGCCTTGATAAAGCGCCGTTCCATCCATGTTGACGGTAGCCCCTAAAGGCAAGACAAAGGATGTGGTCTCAGCACTGACGTTGAGGTTGTCTTCGCAACAGCCTTTGGTCACAGGGAGTGTAGCGGAGGAACTCGATGTAGAGAATGCCATCACCAATGCTTCTTTGATGGCACCAAGGAATGGCAAGAAAGACAGGTTGGTTCCAAACTTAACGGCGAGTCCATAGGTGAAGAACATGTGGGAGAGCAGTCCGGCCAATACAACAAGCGCGTAGACGCCAAGAGCCGTCAATACGCTCAAGCCTGTGTTGCCTACGACTTTGAATAGCAATGCACCCACACCAATGGGGGCCAGTTTCATGGCGATATGAACCAGCATGACCATTGCGTCATTGAGGCGATCAAACACGTCTACAACCAGATCCGCTCGGTCGTCTTTGAGGAATGTCAGGGCGATGCCCAACATCATTGCGAAAAAGATGACCTGCAGCATGTCACCACCGGCCAAGGCGCCAATGGGGTTGCTGGGTACAATGGATACAATTTGATCCAGAAAAGATGGCGCCTCTGCTGCATTTGCAACGCTGCTACTGGCACCGTCCGAGTAGCTGGCCAGTAGATTGTCTCGGTCCTTATCGGAGAGCATTTTCCCAGGCTTGATGAGGTTGGCGAGGCCCACGCCAATGGAGAGTGCCACAACCGTTGTCATCATGAAGAACCCAAGAGTGCGTCCACCCATGCGACCCAGTTTTCGGACATCTCCGAGGGATGCAATACCCACCACAAGGGAAAAGAAGACCAGCGGTACAACCACCATTTTGATCATGGCGAGAAACAGTTGTCCCAACCATTCCGTATTGTCGACCAGTATTTGACCGATGCCGGCATAGCGGCGGACATCCGGTTGTTCGTCCTTGACCCATGCTTCAACGGTTGTGCCGGGTTCGATGGGGTTCCCGCTTTTGTCGCTAAGGGTCACACCTCCCGATTTTAGTCGCAGTTGGTCCGCTGCAGAAAGTTGGAATCCAATTTCAATCCAGTCACCGTCTTCTTTGATAATTTTGGCCGTCTTTATGCCTTTGAAATTGTTGGTAACCGTGCCGTTTTGGGCTTCATACACTGTGACGCCTGAAGATAAGCGCACAGAGTCTTGTGGAAGAATCGATGAATTCGGTCCGATAAGAAGTCCCAGAACCACTCCGATGAACATACCGATCAGGATTTTTGTGTATAGCTGCATGCCGAACTCGCGAGTCAATGGGGTCAAGTGAAAATAGTTTTGGAGAGAAACGCTACCACTTCTTGACTAATGAAACATCGACGATGCGCTCTGGATGGGTATACCTTTGGCTCGTTGGAGGTTCTTTCATGCGTATTTCACCCCGTTTACTTTTGACTTTGACCGGACTTGGCTTGCTGCCTTTGACGGGTTGTACCGGTGCCTTTGATGGTACTTGGCTATTTCAATGGGATCGAAGTTCCGTTCAAACGGCCACAAATTGTGAAGATGAAGATGAAGACGAGAGTCTTTACTCTGGCGATCGGTATGAATGGATCGACATCTACACCACTTCCGGTGGAGCATTGGTACTCACCAATGGCGAACAAGAGTTGGTGGGTATCGTGGATGGCGATGGATTTACCGTAGAAGCAACATACGGTGAACTTGTGGGCGGCAATGTTCTTGAGTGGACATTGGAAATCGAAGCGACTTTAGACGGTAAAGACCTCTCTGGAAGTTCCGACTACAAAGAAATTGATGACATCGGAGATGAGACATGCCGCTCGCAGCAGAAGCAAAGCTTTGCGGGCGTAAAGATGGTTGGAACTGATGCTGCTCAACGGACCATTGGCACCCAATCGAGTCAGTCTTCATCCACAAACTGATTGGGCGCTACCAGCGTACTTGCACCCGAGAGGAGACGCCTTGGGCGTGTTCTCCTTCGTCGATACGGTTTTCGCTTAGGTAGTGAACCGTGAGCTTTACCTGATCGGATCTACGTGCCTTGGCTGCGGGGTAGATGTTTAGGCCAGCATCCAACCAGACAGTCTTTCGAGGATCGAAGCCCTGGTCGTTGGTGGTTTCACCCATCCGGAACATCGGCTCAAACCCTTTGGGTAGATGCCAACCCGCTTGACCATACCAGCCTGTGGCTTTGTCTGGTCGACTTGATTGGCTGTCGAGTTCTTGTCGGTACAGGTATTCCCCGACAACATATAGACCATAAAATGCGATCCGACCGGAAGCGCTCAGGCGTGAGTCAGCGATGCTCACTGTTGGGTAGCCAGCCGAATCATAGGCCGTATATGGGTTGTAGATGATTCCGCTTCCAACACCAAATCGAAAGGGTCCAGCCCATTCAGATGTTTCCGAAAAGCCAAATGAACCCAGCGGGTTGAGATCGATGCGGGCTGTGTACAACACGCCGTGGGTGTTTCCGTATAGCCCTGCATTTGCGCCATTGAATGTACCGATAGAACCCAGGACGCGTTCATCCCAAAGGTTGGTTTCGGCGAGGACACCAAGATCTGAGCCACGAAGGAATACCTCGTTGGGTCCGGCTCGTTCAGGAAACATCAAATCCGTATTGGGGCTTTGTGCTTGTGAAGTGAACGGTATCCGCATTTGGCCCAATCGAAGATTGAATGCATCGACGGGCCGATAGGTCACTGTAGATTCGACCACCATGCTCGAAATGGCTGGAGCGGTTTCCGTATAAATCGCATCCGTTGTTCCATTGTTGTCCACATCAACAGGTGAAGCTGTGGTGATGGCACCGAATGTGTCTCCGCCCAAAACAAAGTGGACACGAAATGTCCATGGAGGACTGACACGTCCATCTAAGATCAGGCCCGCTTTGCTTTTGTCCATTCCGATTCTTTGTTGATCGATGGGCTTTGCGTCTGGGCGAAAAATGGCACGAAACTCGGGTGACACGTACCCATGACTTCGCATCAATGCGGTGGGCTCAGCGTGTGCGGGCGCGCTAAATAACGAACACAGAATAGGCAAGATTTGCATCATGGTACCGTCATTCCTACTGGCCCGAATGCCACTGCGGTTCGCGTCATCGTAGATTCAAAGCTGGGGCCTGCCACCAACCATCCAGTGGTTCGTATGGCATACACGTCTAAAGGATAGGGTGAAATAAAGGGCCAGGTACCAATGGCGGTGACTGGGTTTTGCCAAGCGTCGGGTTCTGACGGTTGGTATCGCTGATCGAGAATATCGACTGAACCGATAAGATTAAAGGCTGCTCGCTCGCTGGCCGTCCATTGGCGTACTTCTTCCACGTTTCCACTGGGCTGGATTCTTCCGACCACGGGCCTGTCTTGTACGGTTCCCGATACCCACAGTTCGCCATCGTACTGAACGAGTCCTTGCGCATTAAAGTCCGGGAGGTTGCGGCTGGACCCACCATTTGCGTTGAATGCCAACAGCTGTCCATTGTCGAGAAGCCCTGCATACACGCCTGCATCATTAGATTGAAGCTGGCCCAAGACTTTGGGCTCGGATGGCTCTGCATCGTCTACGTCACACAAGTAGAAATCAGAATCGTCGATGTCCAGAGGAATCACGTTTGTTGTGTTTCCATTGGAGTTGACGATCCTCGCTTCTGTGTATCTTGACCCATCTCTGTTGTACGCAACAACGATGNNCCCTTCTTCTTTTTCCGCATTNGAGCCAACACCCAANATGTCCACGCAGCTGGCATCTGCAGGCTGAAACTCTGCATAGGCAACGTACNGGCCAAGGTCGAGATCAACGACGACTTGGAAGGGTGGGTTCCGCAGGTATGCATCATTGACACCTTGTACCCATGCAGTCATGGTTCGTCGGGCTGGGGTGTCGTGAATGTATGGAATGGCCGCAACAACACGAAGGTCTGTGACTGTCAGCGGGTCCGTGTCGAGTATCTGATGACATTGACCTGTCTTTCCTGAAACTTCCACCAATGCATCGCCAGCCCAGTACCAAGCCGTTTCATCCGATGTCCCCAGAAAACCGTGAATATTGGTTGTTTCTGCCGACGAGTGGGGGAGATCGTTTTCGTAAGCCTGGCAACCAGGACTCCATCCCTTGCGCGCATTCCCAACATAGACGACGCTATCGCCATTTGGGTCTTCATAAAGGACGTANACATTCCCTTCTCGGTCTGANACNGGTGGAATCAGGGCAAGAGGGATTNCTTCCGTATCATCTGTGNCACTGGCAATGGGCACGCCAGTCAGCTCACCGAAGTAGCGGAGGCTGCCCCATTCCCCAGGTTCTAATAGACCGCTTTGGCAGCCGCTCACGACAGTGAGGGCTGGGATCAAGATCAGANTTCGCATGGTTTTACCGTTCGGCCACGTAGCTCATGACGTAAAATGCAGCGTCGTCACCATTGGCATTTTTGTACCACTCTCGGTAGACCAGCGGTGAGAANCTGTAGGTGTAGAGGTCGTATTCGTCTTCGGGTGTGCTNGGNTCGTCGGGCACTGCTTTGACNGANCCTGCAAACAGAGCNGATCGGCCGAGCGATAGCGAGTAGCCTTCTCCCCAGCCGTATTCGGCCCCAATACCGACCTTAATGCCAGCCGCTGTGACGGATGCACTGGTACCCATGGAGGTGTCCCAGCTCATGCGTGTGGTTTCTTCTTCGGAAAGAGAGCGCCAGAAGCTNACNGTGCCGACATCGGGCGCGGTGTACCAGGTCTCATCGGAGAAAACCATGTCGTCTTCAGGGATTTCACTTCCATTCAAACGTTCAGGCTCACTCGGATAATCGTCGACATCGCCCACAGTGTAGGGAACNTCAATGANNGGTAGTGTGCCAATGGCTTCTGCCATGGCGTTGTAGCGTGCCACCGACCAAACGCTGACGCTGCCGCCGACGGGTACTGTCAAAATGAANTTNTCGCCATCGAGTTCAGCGTGGCCCGATGGGTCACTGATTTCGTAGGTGTATGTGTCAAAGCANCCCCAGTGAAGNACGACAGCACCGTGGTGAGGTCCGTACATTTCNGGGTCAGCGGTCATTCCGAATCGACCACCCACGAACTGTCGTGAACGNTCGCCGTGTGTTTGACGGACTCGCCAACTCAAGGANTNACCATANGAGGCAGCAAAGCCGGGCAGGATGTCNANGCTGACACCCAAGTCCACCTGCATTCCCAAAGAAATGGTGTCTGTGAACTCTTCAGAAGTAGATTCACCTGAACCATAGAAGGAGCCTGCAGGGCCTGAAGAGTGATCGGAGTCGTAGGGTGGCATCAACACNAGNGCNCCTGGAATGGGNGCNNCCTTGGCCAATGCTGGGCCATCCATCAACGTTGCTTGTGGGGAATCACCATCNATATCTGTCAATGCGAGTCGGTGAGGTTGCATGGTCCGAGATAGCGTTTCGGTAAACCGCTCGNATACGNTGCCTGCTTCAAAATCGTACGCGGCGAGTTCGCCGCCGAGGTCTACAACAAAGATTTCGGACATCGAGTCTACGTCGGTATCCGCGATTTCGATGTCTTCCAATTCGGTCAAATCAGCGGTTGTGTAGGATGCAAGCAGGTTGAGGGTGCCAGGCTCTTCGATGTCATCGGGTGCAGTTACGCTGTAGATNTCCAGTGCNTCGTCTTCATCGACGACGGGCCAGTCATTGATATCCCGGAGAACCACAATCTCTGCCACTCGGTCACCGTCGAGGTCACCAACGTCCAGGCGGGCCGCATTTTCAACGTATTTTTGGTACGATTGNGGTTGGTCNTTGCCTTCGTAATCGTGGTTCAAGACGTACACGTAGTGGTTGTCNTCCAGTTCCAGCAGAAGGATGATTTCAGCCACGGCATCACCATCAATGTCCCCTGTGGCCACATCCAGCATGTTCACATCATCATCATCAAAGTTGTACACTGCACATTCAGCGGTATCCATGCTGCAATCTGCGATTTCGCCTTGGCGGGAAATGCTGACCACTTCGTCCAGGCCGTCTACATCGGTGTCTCCTGCATCGATAGCGATGGGAGAAAAGGACACGCTGACCCATTGGGTATCACTGCCTGATGAGAATCCGATGGCATTGCGGCCTTCGATCGCTACAGCGTATCGGGGAGTATTGGTTTTTTCGAAGCGGCCACCAGTGATGTCGATCAATTGGCTGCTTGAGATGTCGGTAGAGCCATCGTAGCTGGTTCGAGTGGAGCTGGGTTCGTAGGTGTCGATCCAGTAGCTCCCATCGGATGAAGCGCGGTCTGCAACACCAATTTCGTTGTCTGCGAAGAACGCATATGTGGCTCCCAGTGGTGCTGAAGAGTTGATCAACCCGCCTTCACATTGTGCGGGTTGGCAGACATTCTGCAGGCAATTTTCGCCCATCAAACAATCGGATGTGGTTTCACAGGTCACATCTTCGTCGGCCCATGCCTCATCTCCGGGTCCCGGTGTATCTCCGGAAGGATTGTCGAAAATGCCAGTGGTCGGGTCGGCGGGTTCTTTTACCTGACACCCGTATAGGGCCATCGGAAGGGCGATGAAGGTAATGATTCTGAACACTGTAGCCTCCTCTTTCAGAGAATATACGCACCTTATTCTTTCTAGGCGCGCGTCAATGTAGGCACCGTACCTTATTTGTGTAACCGACAGGGGTGACGACTCGGTGACAGAATCGCATTTCGTGACGACGAGGTGACGATGACATTCTTCCCCTTTTCTATAATTTTTGGTGTTTATTCTTTCACCAAGCCGGTTGGGTCAATGACCGTACGGCGACCTCCGGAGACGGAGGAAGCAGGAGATTTCCTGTTCATTTGGGTTGGGTGTCGGGGGCGTCGCGAAAGTGGCGTCCCCGCATATCTTTCTGGCCTATAGCCCCGTCGCCATGGTAGCTATCGACGTAGAGGTGTTCGATGGCCATGACCGACCAAATACGGATGAAGATTGAAGAGGCATTGTCTCCCACACACATTGAGGTGGTGGATGAAAGCCACATGCATAATGTTCCGCAAGGCGCGGAGTCTCACTTCAACCTGTTTGTGGTGTCAGAGGGATTCCAAGGGCGCCGGCTGGTTCAGCGGCACCAGACAGTCTATCGGGCTTTGGCAGACGAGATGGCTGGAAGTGTTCACGCTTTGGCGCTCAAGACACTGACGCCAGAAGAGTGGGCTGAACAAGGAGGAGGGGCTGCAACATCACCCCAATGCTTGGGGGGCTCCAAAGCGGACCGCTAGTCTGCCGGCAGGCAATCTGTTTCTTCCGAGTCGTCTCCTCGGATGTACGCAGCGACATCAAATTGAACCACGACTCCGATACCGTTGCTGGTGCTGGCCTCGACGCTTCCTACAAATTCTGTGAGGAGACGGACGTTGGTGAAGTCTCCCGCAGAATCGCCACCGTATACAGATTCAAGGAGGACGGTGCCGTCGTTGGCTTCGTATTGCCCTTCGTATTCATCGGGGACAAAACTACAGTCATAGGTGGCAAACTCGATGGATGTACTCTGGGCACTTCCGACTCCATAAAAACCGGGACCACATATGCCTGTGCTGGTCATGACGAGCCAGCATTCAAAACCGGGCGATTCCGCCTCTGTGAGTTGAAGTTTAAAACTGCGAATTTCTGGAGGATCGTCGGGGTCAAACTCGTACGTCGCATCGACCAAAACTTCGTGGCACCCATCGTATTCAGTCTGCGATCCATCGGGAAAGCTGAAGGTGACTGTGGCGTCGCATCGCTGCCCTTCGTTGCCATCGCCAGTATCCGTGCCCTTTGTTGAACAGGCGATGGCAGCGAGAACGGTGGGCATCATGAAACGAGTCAACATCTGTACTCCCGTGAACTGTCATGTGATTATGCCCTATACGCAGTGTGTTTGCTGGGAGGTAGCATGCCAACCGTCCGCCTTGTTTTTATGACAGCTCCTGATGAGTCTGTGGCTTCTTCGATTGCTCGGGAAGTGGTGGATGCCCGCTTGGCTGCATGTGCCAACTTGCTTCCTGGTGTGCGCAGTATTTATCGTTGGGAAGGCGAGATCTGTGATGATGGGGAGTGTTTGGTACTGTTCAAAACTACAGACGAAAACCTACAATCTTTGCGTGACAGAATCATCTCTTTGCATCCGTACGAATGTCCCGAGGTGCTGGCGGTAGATGTAGCCGGCGGATCGCCGGACTACATGAAGTGGGTGTTGGAACAGGTTTCTAGTAAAGATAAAACTTAAGTTTTTGTTGATGTGACCGAATGGGTTGCATCATGAACGAACAACATGCCAATTTGGTTGCCGCCTTTATCAGCGTAGATGATGACAATCGTATCCATTTGCCTTTGGCTTTGGCCGATCTTGCGCAACAACGTGATCTTCAGTTCCAGATCTTGATTTTGGATAGGACACGTGCTGGATTGGATTTGATCGCGGGTACCAAAGTGATTCCTTTGGGTGCCGATATTTCCATTGGTGAAGCGTACCGGACCGGTCTGAAGAATACAGATGCTGACATCATCGCTTGGGTCACTCCAGGTGTGCGTTGCTTACCAAAGCGTCTCTCCAAGCAGCGGACGTCTATGGCGCTCAACCCACACATTGATTTGATTACAAGCAATTTGGCTTTGATCGACAATGAGGGTTGTTTGGCTGCGGAAGCCAACCCGTTCAAAGCGGACCAAGCGCCTACGCCCTTTTGGCAATCAGGGGTGATGCTTCGTCGCTCTGCATTGACACGGATTGGTCAGTCTCAGGATCTGCCAGTGGAGCTGTTTTTGTACTTGCGGCTGAAAAGTCAGGGACGGACAAGTCATATTGCTGCGCCATTGAGTGTCATGCCCAAAACAGATTTTGAATCGCGTATGGGTGAGTCTTTGAATGATGCATGTGCTGTACGGAAGGTACATCCTCCGATTGCTCCTCGAGAGGACACGTGGACTCAGGTTCGTCAGAATTTGGATTCTCATTTTCTCAATCAGCCGGCACACCTCGATCAAGTCGAACGGATGATTCGTGACGGATCCTTCGACACAGATTCAGCGGGTAAACCAACGGGTGGTTAGAGTGGGCAAATGCCTACACATCCACTGGAACAATTGTCTGTTCAATTCCCCGAAGGGGTTTACGCCGACGTTCGGTTCGAAAGGACCATCGATCATTCAATCACCTTGAGAGATGGATCTCTTGATGACGTTCAAAGTAAAACCGAGACAGGTGCGCTTTTACGGGTCTTGAAGGGTGGACGCTGGTACTACGCCTGCACCACTGATCTCGAAAAGATCAATGAGACCCTGGTTGAACTTGCAGCGTCTGATGCTCTGGCGGGTGGCGGTCCCGCGGATGTCACGGACCGATACAAGATTCACCAAGACAAAGTATGGGTTTTTGATGATGAACGAGTCGATGAAGTTCCGCTCAAAGACAAGATAGATTTACTGCGTTTGCATGCCAAACAGCTGGAACGACCCAGCATCAAGACATGGACTGCCCGATGGATTGATCAGCACCGGGACCGACGATTTGTGTCCAGCCTTGGTGCGGATGTTTCCCATGATTACCAGGAAGTGGGCTTTATACTTCGATTTTCGATGGTTCAGCCGGAGCAGACTCTGCAGGAGCGGTTTACCCAAGCGGGGCATCGCTTCTCAACACTGTTGTCTGATGTGGATGCTCATGGGTTGGAATTGAATGCCACTTTGGACAAGTGTGAGCGTTTTGTGGCTGAAGCAGTGCCTGTGGAGGCCGGGCCGGTGCCTGTGATTTTGTCTCCTGAGGTTGCAGGCGTATTCGCCCATGAGTCATTTGGTCACAAATCAGAAGCGGACTTTATGTTGGGTGACCCTGCCATGTTGGAAGAGTGGAAGATTGGAACACAGGTGGCATCTCCACTGGTGTCGATCGTGGATACCGGCGATCAGTTTGGTTCTGGGTACATGCCATACGATGATGAGGGGCAGAAGACTGCACCGACGTACCTGATCAAGGAAGGTGTGTTGGCCGGCCGGCTGCATTCAGCCATGACTGCTGCTGCCTTGGATGAAGCACCCACGGCCAACTCTCGAGCCATATCTTTTCGGTTTGAACCCATCGTCAGGATGACAACCACATTCTTTGAGCCGGGTACGGAAACCAAAGAGTCTTTGTTCAGTGGGGTCAAGGATGGCTATTTTATCGAAACGGTCAAGCACGGCAGCGGCATGAGCACTTTTACGATTGCCCCTGGTTTGTCATGGCGTATTCGCGACGGAAAAATCGCTGAACCCGTTCGGATTGCAGTCATGACGGGTACGGTCTTTGACACCATGGGCGAAATCGATGGTCTGAGCGATCAGGTGGAACTTCCGTTTATGGTCGGCGGTGGTTGTGGAAAGATGGAGCAGTGGCCACTTTCTGTGGGCTTCGGGGGACCGTATGTACGGGTCCGAAGGATGAAAGTGGCATGAGTGTGCGTGAAATTATTGAGGCTCATAGTTCCAGCATCAAGTTGGGTGTTGTGGATTCACAGATTGCGAGTGTGCGCACCCAGGTAGAAAACGAAACTGCGGTTCGTGTGTATGCGGATGGTTGTGTTGGTGTTGCATCTGCTGTGGGTACTGCTGATTTGGATGCATTGACCCAATCTGCAAAAGATTCATTGATCTTTCAAATTCCGTATCCAGTGCCTCCAGAGTCCGATCGTGTTCTTTCTGTTCGTCATGATGGAGTAGACCGAAACGTATCGGGACTCGTCAGTCTCGCGGAAGAAGTCCTGGATGCAGTCCGCACAGAATTTCCTTCCTTTGTGTTTTCTCATGGCGTGGAACAAAACAAGGTTGGTTGGCGAATCCACAACGATGAGGGGCTTTCGCTGGACTATGAGCGAATCAGCACGCAAGTGGCTTTCATCGCCAAAGAGAAAGGATCGGGAAACATCATTGATACATTCGTCGGTGTTGAGGGTCCATCCCTGGATGTGGACGGGATGTTGTCTGAATTCCGCACCCATCTCACGGCATATACACAAACGAGACCGGCGCGTACAGGACGCCAGCGGGTCATCTTTCCTGGGCTGTCTGGAATGGCATCCAGTGGTTTGTTTCAGTTGTTGAGGTCGGATTTGTCTGCCACCTCGTATGCACAAGGTGCCAGTTTGTTTGAATCCAAGGTCGGAGACGGCCGTGCATGGTTTTCCGATAAACTCAGCCTTTTTGAGTGCCGAGATCCTGATGTACAGCGTGTCTGTCCTTTCGATATGGAGGGGGTTGTTCGAGACACGTTGAACCTCGATATTGTAAAGAATGGTCAACTCATGAGTGTTGCAGCTTCTAAGCGGGACGCCCATCGGTACGGGCTTCCCAGCACGGGTGCTGCCGTGGGTGGGGTTTCTCAGCTACCAGTTTCTGGGTTTGGAGCGTTGGGTGGTCTGGCCACTGCACCCAAATTGGCTGATTTACTGGACGAAGAGGGTGGGTTGCTGGTTTGGTTTGTGGCGGGTGGAGAT